>JAVXWV010000518.1:0-7258 GCA_032230775.1 Mycobacterium sp.
GCTCAGTGGCGGCGCGTCACGGCGACCGGGCACTATCTGCCTGAATCGCAGGTGCTGGCCCGGCTTCGCGTCGTCGACGGTGATCCCGCGTTCGAGGTGCTGACGCCGTTCGCCGTCGACGGCGGACCCGTCGTGTTGGTCGACCGCGGATACGTGCGACCCGTCCAAGGCTCGGGAGTGCCCACAATCGCTCCGACACCGCCGGGATCGGTGACGATCACCGCGCGACTGCGCGACTCCGAGCCGGTCGTGCAGGGAAAGGACCCGTTCCGGCAGGACGGTGTGCAGCAGGTGTATTCGATTAGCACCACACAGGTCTCGGCCGTGGTGGGTATGCCGCTGGCAGGCTCGTACCTTCAGCTCGTCGAGGACCAGCCCGGTGGGCTTGGCGTCATCGCGCTGCCCCACCTCGATGCAGGCCCATTCCTGTCGTACGGCATCCAGTGGATCGCGTTCGGCATCGTGGCCCCGATTATGGTGGGCTACTTCGTGTACGCCGAGATTCGCCAGCGCAGGCGCGAAAAGGCCGCCGCGCCGGACGCGGCAGGCGGCCCGCTCACTACCGAGGAGAAGCTCGCCGACCGCTACGGAAGGCGCCGCTGAGGCAGACCGCGACGACCGCGGCCTGCACTATTCGCGACAGCCTCACTGCCCGCGTGAGATCGGCGATCTCGGGTGCCCGCCCGTCGCCGAGCGTCGGACGGATCTCGAGTACGTGTGCGTACTGCGTAGGGCCGCCGAGCCGCACGCCAAGGGCTCCCGCGAAGGCCGCCTCCACCACGCCCGCGTTCGGGCTGGGGTGGCGGCCCGCGTCGCGGCGCCATGCACGCAGCGCTTCAGCGGGCGATCCGCCAACCAGCGGCGCGCACGACGCCACCAGCAGAGCAGTCACCCGAGCCGCTACGTAGTTGGCACCGTCGTCGAAACGTGCTGCAGCCCAGCCGAATCGGGCATAGCGCGGCGATCGGTTGCCGATCATCGCGTCCAGCGTGTTGGCGCCGCGGTAGATCAGCACTGCGGGCACCCCGCCCGCCGCGGCCCACAATGCAGGCGCAACGTGTGCGTCCGAGGTGTTTTCGGCGATCGATTCGAGCGCGGCACGTGTCAGCCCGGCCGAGTCGAGCGCCGCTGGGTCGCGCCCACAAAGCGACGGCAACAACCTGCGTGCGCCTGCAACGTCTCCGGCGTCCAGCCGGGCGGCCATCTGGCCGCCGGTGCGGCTCAACGACGTTCCGCCCAACGCGACGAACGTCGCCGCCGCGGTGGCCGCGGCCGTCCATACCGGCCCGCGCCGCCATGCCGCCCGCTCGACCGTGACTCCCAGCACACCGACCGCCCCGATCAGCGCACCTGCGTGTAGCACACCGGCGCTTCGGGAGTCGGCGTAGGTCAGCCGCTCCAAAGCCGCTGCGCTGCTGCCGAACAGGGCCACGGGGTGGCCACGACTCGGATCGCCGAACACCAGGTCGGCGAGGTAGCCGGCCGCGATGCCAGCGACTCGGCCCCGACATGCTCGCGCAAACACCCCGGCAGCGTCTCACAAGTGGTCTACTCGACATCATGAGGCTGGGTCCATCGCCGCGACCTACCCGGGTCGTCGACCTGATCAACCCGGCGGCGGTATTGCTGCCTGCAGCGAACGTGATCATGCAGCTAGCGTCGCCTGCAGTCGGATACGGCGTGCTGGAGAGCCCGGTGGACAGCGGCAACGTCTACAAGCACCCGTTCAAGCGGGCCCGCACCACCGGCACATATCTCGCCGCGGCCACTCTCGGCACTGACGCGGACCGGGCACTGATCCGCGACGCCGTCGACACGGTGCACGCGCAAGTCCGGTCGACACCGTCCAGCCCAGTGTCCTACAACGCGTTCGACCATCGCCTGCAGTTGTGGGTGGCCGCCTGTCTGTATCGCTATTACATCGACCAACACGAGTTCCTGTACGGGCCGCTCGATGCCGACGCGGCCGACGCGGTGTACGAGGACGCCAAGAAGCTCGGCACCACGCTGCAGGTGCGCGACGACATGTGGCCGCCGGACCGGGTCGCGTTCGACGAGTTCTGGAAGCGGTCGCTGGACGAGCTGCGGATCGACCCGCCAGTGCGCGAGCACCTGTTCGGGGTCGCCACGATGGCCTTCCTGCCGCTGCCGCTGCGGCTGCTCGCGGGCCGGTTCAACCTGTTTGCGACGACGGGGTTTCTGCCCGCCGAGTTCCGCGACTACATGCAGTTGCCCTGGACCACGGGCCAACAGCGCAAGTTCGAGTGGCTGTTGACCGCGTTGCGGCTCGCCGACCGCGTGATTCCCCGCGAGGTCTGGATCCTGGGTTACCAGCTATATCTACGGGACATGCGTTCGCGGGCGCGCCGCGGCAAACGAATCGTCTGATTTGCCATGTTTGCCCTAGTTTCCACAAAACAGGTACATGATCTCCTGTGAGCCCGTCGTCACCTGAACAATTAAGGAGTCCACCGATGGCGTTCCCGACACTCAATCACGTTGCGCTCACGGTGCGCGATCTCGCGGTCAGCCAGCCGTGGTACCAACAGCTGATCGGCACCGACCCGGTGCTCGACGAAGACACCGACGCCGGATACCACCACGTGGTGTGGGCCTTCGATGACGGCACCATATTCGGCATCCACCAACACGAGCGGGCCATCGCGGATGGGACCTTCACCGAGTTCCAGACCGGGCTGGACCACGTCGGATTCGGGTGCGCGAGTCGCGCGGAGCTGCAGTCCTGGGTCGACCGGCTCGAGAGCCTGGGAATCGAGCACGGCGGAATCGTGGACGCCCCCTACGGGTCTGGCCTCAGCTTCCGCGATCCCGACGGCATCGCATTGGAGTTCTTCGCGCCACCTAGCTGACGAGATCGACGCTGAACCCGTACAGATCAACGCTGTGCGGTAGCGGCTTCTCCGGGTTCAGGCTGGTTCCCGAAACTGTCGGCGAGCCGGCGTCCAGCAGGTGGGCCAACACAGCCTGGCCCAGAAAGACCGACAACCCGTCGCCGGGACAACGCTGCGGACCGTGGCTGAAGAAGTTGTACGACCAGTCGTCGCCCGCGTCGCCGCTGGCCCACTCGCCGGGAGAGAAGCGATCCGCGTACGGGATGCGGTCGCGGTTGCGGTGGTTGAACACGTTGTATATCAGCACCTGCGTACCCTCGCGCAACACCGCGCCGCTTGGGAACGGGACATCGCGGGTGGCCACGCGACCGAACAGCGCGGTCGTTGGCCAGAGCCGCATCGCTTCGAGCAAGCACCCGGCAAGGTAGGTCAACGAAGCGATCCCGGCGGCTGAGGTAATGTCCGTGGCGGCCATCTCAGCGCGCACCTCCCGCTGCTGCTCGAGATGCGTCGACAACGTCGCCAGGGCACGGAACGTGTTCGCCCCCAACGTATCTCCCATGGCGAAAAGCCAATGCACGACCTGCCCTGCGGGCTTGACATCGGCAGGCGCAGGCGCTTCGGCGATCAGCGCGGCGAGACTGTTCGGCTCGGGGTCCTTGAGATAGCCCTCGATCATCGAAATCAGCTCGTCGTACCCCGGCGCGGGCTCGCCAGGCATCTTGTTGCCCGCCGACATCAACGCACCCAGCAGGTCACTCAAGTGCGCGTTGCCTGCGGCCCTGTCGCCGAAGACGACACGCCGCGTCATCTTCTGGAAGGCTTCATTGAAGCTCTGCCAACGCATCGGTTGGTGAGCGAGTTCCCCGGCGATTTCCCTGGCAACATCCGTGAACGATTGGGCCAACCTATGCATGGGCTTGCCGGTGTCGAGGACGGCTTCAGCGAACCGTCGCCGGTCTGCCCAGACCTCTCCACGCGAGATCGTCAGCGCATCGGGCTGAAAGGCGGCCATTCCCTTGCGCTTTGGCTCTGGATCAGATGCGAACGGATCCGGCGAACCGCCGAGCACGAACTTCAGGTCGTCCGGATGGGTGATCAGGAGGGCTTCGTCCTTGGCCACGCGAACATAGAATGGTCCCGGTCCGTAGCTCTTGACCATCCCTTCCACCAGCCGGTACCCGAGGTAGTCGGCACCGACAGTTGAGGCGATTCGGGCAGGCAGTTCCCGCTTGTTGAACAACCCCAGGATGATGTTGGGGGCGCCGACCTGTGCGGTGAACCGAATCCCTTCCACAACGGACGCGTGTGGGAAGTCTTCGGAGCGAGGCTTGTCCGAGCGACCATCAGCGGTGGCCACAGTCGTTACCCCCAGGGGATGTAGGCGCGGACGGAGTCCGCGAGTTGGACGATCGGATGCTTCTTCCCCGGTACCGGGGCACCCACCCGTGGCCACGGTGCGAACACCCGTTCCGCGTCACCTATCACTGTGTCCAGTTGGGGGTAGTGGCGCAGCAGAACGTCTTTCATTGACGTGTTGTTCACCCAGTCGAAGCCGACCTGGGTGTACACCTCGGGTCGGTAGTCATTGGTGAAGAACCTGTCGCTCTTGAGTCGTCGCGATGCCATCAGGATGAATATGCGGAATGCGGTGTCAGAGAAGCCGAATCCTTTCGGCGGCTTTTCGGCCTGCATGCCAATCTGCAGATCGACGGCGTCGACGTCGCCGTTGTAGACCTCGTTGATCTCCTTGGCCCACTGCTTGTTCGGCGTGATGTCGTCGATCTTCTTCCGCCGCGGCATCCGCAATGCCTCGCGGAAGTCGTTGTAGCGAGGTACACCTCGCTCGCGGTCACGCACGATGTCGAGCGTCGCGAGATCAGTGATCTGGCCGTCGACGCGCTTCAGCTCCCGCAACGCGTTGGGGTAGTTGTGCAGACACACCGCACCTGCGCTGGCGATACCGAACGAGTACCACATGTCGCCCATGTCCATGCGATCCATGAAGTCCCGCGTGAAACGGCCCTGCAGATCGGTGAAATACGCGTGTTCGAGGTGTTCCCCCGATTCCAGTGAGAAGAAGTTCCAGTCGTCGGGAATCAGCGGGTGCATCCGGTAGACCGACACGAATTCCTCGGTCAACGAGAAAGGCGCGGCGTGGTGATCGGTGGCCGACCCGAGAATGCCTGACAGCACCTCGCTGTCACCAACGCGACCGACCTGATCCTTGAATGTCTCGCCAAGGGCGCCATACCAGTTGGCGCTCATCCCGATCTGCAGCGCGGGATGACGCAGCACGCAGGGCGTCCACTCGACCGTGTGAATCTTGGCGATCAGCGCGCTGATCACCAGCATGCCGAGCTCAAAGAGTCGTTGATCGTCCAAACTCGGGTAGGCCTTCTTCAGCGCATCGCATACCGAATTGTGTTCGCGGGCGAACAAGGTGTGCAGCAGCCCGACGCCCACCCACCAGTTCTCCCGCATGCCGGTGAGGTCGATGCCCGGGATGTCGCTCTTCGGCAGCCGGCCGTCGTCGCCGACCTTGACCTTGCCGTCGACGAATGTGCGAACTTCGGACTGGCGCTCCTTACCGCTGCCGTAGACCTGAGAACCGTCCCACCAATGGGTTTCGACGTTGCCGAACATCGGTGCGGGACAGCTTTCGACGATTTCACCGCGGATCGGGATGGTGCAGCGGATCCGCATCGGATCCTCTGGAAAGTCGTCACCATCGCGCAGCGGAATGTCGATCGTCTTGGCGGCATCCCCATCGCCGTGGAAGAACCAGTTGTGGTTCTCGAACTGCAGCCACGCAGCAGCAAGCGCGTTGATGATGCCCGCAGGCTTGAACTCATCGCGCGCCATCAGCCGGCGGCTGATCACCCGCGGATCGGGTTCAAGCAGTCGCTTGGTATCGGTGATCGTCTTGGCCAACGGCACGTTGCGGCCGAAGCCGGATCCCTTCGAGCCCATCCACGGGTCGGCCAGATCGTTGAATGTCCCGTCGGGAGTCCGCGCCCGCTTGACCTCTTCGGTCGCCACACCGGGATCTTCTTTGGGCCGGATACCGTCGCCCTCGAAGAGGTTCTTCTCCCGCAGATCGTCGCGCGCGCCTGCCAAGGCCCTGAGCTGAAGGATCAATGACGGCTGCTCATACCACTGACGACTCACCTGAACCACCGTTCTCTGTGTAGGAGTCCCCGGGCTCAGCGGGGCGTGCGGAGAGCGAAATATCCGATCTTGCTGTACTTGTCGTCGCCGCTGTTGAACAGAATCTTCCCGAGATAGACACCGCGGACGAGTTCGACGAGTTCGTCGCGGATGCTGCGGATGAGCAGCCGCGGGTTGGACTCCACGTCGGCGTAGTCGATCACCATCACCTGACGATCGGGGTCGTCCTTTCCAGCCTCGACGTAGGTCTTGAAGTCGAATGCCAGCTTGCCCGCCTCGGCGTCGCGCATCGAATACAGCGGCCAGAGCAACTTGGACACCAGCCCGGTGCTTCGCGTCAGCCGGTTGTCACCGGTGGCCGCATCCGAATCGAAACGCTTGCCTTGCCACGGCATCCACAGCGCCGTGACGGCGCGCACGGCCATGTCGAGCGCCGGGTTCGTCGTCGTCATCACCAGAATGCCCTCGGTCGGCCCGTCCAGATCGGTGGGCGGTGTACCCAGCCGGAACAACTCGTTGAGTTCCGCGTCGGCGCCGTCGGCGTCGGTGTTGGCGCGTTCGGACAGGTCTGCGATCCATGCCCAGGCGGCGTCCGCGGCGCCAGCCGGCTCGGTGACCATCGATGTCCGCAAGCAATCGAGCCGCCCCTCGGCTCCGGTGGCCTCTGTGTCTCGTTCGCTCGTCATTGCCTGTCTCCTGCCACCGGTCGGACCCGAATGCCAGAGTGATCGTAGTGATGCAGATCACGTTCCGTCGGGTTTCAGGCGAACCGAAAAGGGGCGTTCTCCGATTGCTAGGACACTGCACAGCAAAGAGTTGGAGATGCCGCCAGTTCGCCACGGAATAACTCGACACGGACGATGGCGCCGCCTCCTCGAAACGATGCGCCCACCTGCGCGGCGCCAGCCGTTCGTGCGGCACCGGTGAACCTCCTGCGGTTTCTCGGTAATATCTGGCTGATGAGCAACCACCAACTGACGCGTTGGGTGTTGCGTCATTCCTGGTCACGCGGTTTGCGACGCGCCAGCCTGAGCGCCGCCGCGGTGCTGGCCGCCGGTGTTGTGCTGATCGCGCCAAGCGCTGTCTCGCGCGGCGTGCCCTCGGCCAACGCCGACGACTGCCCGGACGCCGAGGTGACCTTCGCCCGCGGCACCGACGAACCGCCCGGCGTCGGGCGCGTCGGCCAGGCCCTCGTGGACTCGCTGCGCCAGCAGACCGGCATGAACATCGGTGTG
>JAVXWV010000521.1:0-4964 GCA_032230775.1 Mycobacterium sp.
GCGTCCGGCAACATGCGCGGCGCCCGTCGGTTGCCGACCGCGCGACCAGCGACCGAGCAGGCGAATCCTGTCGCGGGAGGTCGGCGTCAGGTAGGTCAGCACGCCGGTGAAGCCGACGATCACGGCGACGAGGAGAACGACTAATCCAACGATGACGATCATGTCGATGCCTCTGATCCTGCTGCTAGAAGTCCAGTACACGCCTCACTTGCGCTAGTGTCAACACTGTAAACACACTGTTGACTTACAGCATTGGTCGCCGATGTTGACCTAATGTTTGCCGAGTGCTTCGATGACGAGGCAGAAGGGAAGTGTTGCGGCTATGACGACACGGCCGATGGGCCCCGACGCGGGCGCTGACGACGATGACCCGCCCGTCGCGGCCGCCCGCCCAAACAACGGCCAGCTCACCCGGTCGATAATCCTGCAGGCTGCGCTGGCGATCGTCGACCGCGACGGTGTGGATAAATTGTCCATGCGCCGCCTCAGCGTCGCACTGGGCCGGGATCCGGTGATGCTCTACCGGCACGTCGCGAGCAAGGCCGCAGTGCTCGACGGCGTCGCCGAGATCGTCCTCGCGCAGCTATCGGTGGACAACACAGACCCGGACTGGGCCGGCCAACTGCGCACCGTCGCACGCGCCTTCCGCCAATTGGCCCTGGAGCACCCGAACGTCGTACCGCTGCTGGTCACTCGACCGTTGGCCACCCCACTCGGGCAGCGGCCATCTGGAATGCTGCGCCCACTGGAAGACGTCCTCGCATTGCTCACCTCCGCCGGGTTCGCCGGCGACGACGCCCTACACATCTACCGGATGCTGTTCGGCTACTTGTACGGCCACATCCTCAACGAGTTGCAGGAGGTCATCGAGCGACCCGAGGAAACCGACCACGTACTCCGGCTCGGTCTACACCGCCTCGCGATCACCGAATTCCCCCACCTACGTGCGCTGGCACCCGCGTTAGCCTCCTACGACGGCGCCGCCGAACTCGACCGCGGCCTCGATCTGCTGCTCCCCGGCCTGACCGCAACCCTCACCCCCGACGAATCACCACGAAGCGTCTGAGACAACGCAGACCGGATTCCTCTGCCAACCGCTGCGCGCACTAATGCCGATCCGCCGTAGATGGTGTGCCCCTCTGCGGAATCAACGGGCACAGGTTGCGCCATCTCGCCTACGTCCCAACGCGCACGTAAACATCTCCGGTGTGAAGCCTACTTGCCGATGTTGCCGCAGATGATGGGCGCGAAATAGAGGGTTGGCTGCCCATTTTGTTCGATCTGGCTGGACGAACCGAGGTGGACGTTGAAGTACCAGCCCGACGCCGGCGGTGCCTGATCGACATTCTGGATGACCGTGGTCGTCTCGGCGGTACCGGCGGGCGACGCGACCAGATCGTTGAGCGGGTACTTGACCGCCCCCTGAGACTCGCACGAGCCAAGGTGAATATGTACCGCGTGATCACTCGCGGCGACGAGGCCGCTCGCGGTGGCGGCGACGGACAGCGTCTTCTTCGCGGGATCGTAAGTCAACGTCGCCGATCCCTGAGGATGCTGGCCGGGCTGTGGCGGCGGTGCCATAGTCACCGCAGTCGATGCGGCAGGCGTGATGTCCGCACAAGAGATAGGCGTGTACCCCAGCGACCCCGGGCCGCCCAGTTGCGCGGCCGGAGCCAGATGGATGTTGAGGAACGTGCCGGCGGCCAGACCAGCGGCGGATGGCTGCGAGCTGGTGACGGTGGTGTCGATCGCCCCACCGTCGTTGGCGGTCACGTCGGGAAACGGGACCAGGACATCGCCCTGTGCCGCGCAGCTGCCCTGGTGGATGTGCATCGCGTGACTGCTGTTCGGGGTGAAGCCGACCATCTGTAGCTTGGCGCTGACGTTCTTGGTCTGGGGGTCCCAGCTCAGCGACGCCGCGCCCGACGGCTGGTCGCCGAGATGGACGATGACCGGGGAACCGGCCACGCTGGTAGCGGTGGCCGATGTCGTGGTCGACGATTGCGTCGAACTCGACCCGCACGCCGCAACGCATGCGGCGACCGCAGCTGCCGTCATGAACCGAGTGGACATCGATTTGTGGGTGCTGGTGTTCAAGATTCTGCTCCCTCGTTCGGGCTGGCGCCTTCGCGCAGACGACGGGGCCAAAGAGGGGGCGGCGACGGTGGGGATCTCCCGCGTTCGGGTCGCCGATCCGCGGGTTTGCGATACGTCGAGGGTGAAGCAATACCAGCTGCGAGTCGTCGATCGTTCTTTACACATACCACCGTGCCACAGGCAGCCCAGCCCCGAAAGGGTTCTCTGGCCTCACGTGGCCAGGCGTGGTAGTCGACATCGCATCAACGGCAGATGAAATCTAACCCTCTGTTGGACTCACCTGGCAAGTGATCGATATTGGTGACGAGCGGCGATTTGCGCGTCAACTTCAGCCCGGCAATTGCTGCGGATCACCGGAAACGCGCGCCGGTCCGGCAGCCAGCCCATCCACATGACCGATCCCATTTACCGTGTCATCGAGATACCCGAAGGCAACACTCCAGCCGAGTAAGCAATCTCCTCACCGGAAGTCCGATGTCACCGCTATGAGTCGGGCGGTTCGGGCAGCGTCGACTCGTGCACCTCGACTGTCCAGCGGGCGACGTCCACAAGCTTGATCTGGGTGTGTTGGGAGGCGTGGACCAGGAGGGTAAACGCTTGCTGACCGGTAATGCCGTTGCGGTGCATCAGGATCCCCTTGGCCTGACCGATGACGTCGCGAGTGGCGATCGCGTCGCTGGGTTGATCGTCGCGCGTCGAACCGGCCAAAGCGACCGCGGCGTGTTGAGCGAACAGCGCCCCAACGATCAGGGAGTCCGTGGTGAACACGCCAGCCGTAGAACCGTAGAGATTCAGCGCACCGAGATCGGCTGCAGCAACGAACAACCGGAACGACAACATACTCGCCACGCCTCGCTCGGCAGCCTTGATCGCGAACGGCGGCCACCGGGCGTCGGCGGCGAGATCGTTGCTCAGCACGGTGTGGTTTTCGCGGATCGCGGTCACACATGGGCCCCATCGAGATCGCGTTGCATCTCGTCGATATCAGCCACGATGTCGGCAGTGGATGTCGCGGCCGTGATATCGCGACCCGCGATCAGAGAAATTCCGGCCCACTTGGCGCCGGGTACCGTCGTCACCGCCGCCGCGACGATCGCGTTCAGGGTGGCCTGTTGGTTGTGCTCGGCTGCCAGATTCACCGCCAGCGCACTCATCGTCTCGGCGAGGCGCTGGGCGTCGGCACTGTGCATCGGGTCATTATTCCAGTAAGGAACCCGAAGCCTGCTGCACACAATTTGGAGGGTGGGTCGCGTTCGGTCCCGACAGCTGCTATTGAACCGCCGGGACCTCAGTGTTCTGGGCGGCCGGCCGCACACAACTCCGTAACTAGGTAGTACCCGTTTCGCGTCGCGCCAAGCGTGCGACGTGTCACGTGTGGTGACGTTCGATTGTCACCGAGCGGCCCAACGATCACAGGAACTCGGTGGCCTGACAGCCATTCATGGGCAGCATCCGTCGGACGGCGACAAGGCTGCTGCCCGCGTCACCGGTGGGTTGTCAGCATTTCCTCGACCCGGGAGAGGCGGTCGATCAACTCGGCGACGTCAGCCTTGGTGGCGGCCTGCTCGGTGCGTTTCAATGTCAGGACCAGCTGCCCGCCGGGTTCCAGCCGGCCGTAGTCGATTTGAGTGACGGCATTTCCGTTTTGTAGCCGCACCGCGTGTTCGAGCTGGCTTCGCCTCAGGCCGAGGCGGCGCAATTTCGATTCGATGACGCAGCCACCGTCGATGACCGTCGTGGCGCGGCCCTCGAACAGGCGTTCCGCGACCGGGCTGATTGTGGTGAGCCGGTTGACACCCGCGTTCACCGCGACGAGGGTCACCGCACCGACCATCCCGCCGAGTAGCGAATTGTCGTTGCCGATGACGGCGTTCTGCACGACGTTGGACAACAAGAAGATGACGATGAAGTCGAACGTGTTCATCGCGGCCAGCCCGCGTTTGCCGGTCAACCGAAACAACACCATCAACAGGGCATACACCCCAATCGTGCGGATGACCTTCTCCGCCAACGGAATCTGTTCGACAAATAAGTCGTGCCACATACGAACCCCTTCGCCTCCAGCCTGAAAGAACCGAATTGCGCTTGCCGGTCCAGCCAACCAGGCAAGTCGATCAACGGTGTGAGCAGTCTGCGCTAGCCAGTGTCAGGCTCGGACGCCGGTTCGCGCGTGGTGGCCTTCAAGAACTAGGCGCCAATCTGCTCTTACTCGGCCGTCATCCCCCTTGGGTGGCGGGCCGAACTCTGCGCTATACCGGTGCGCCCTTGTGAGGTGACGATACGTTCGCGCAAACTGAGGGCGACAGTCGACTGCGGCGAGGTTGCGTCGAACGTCCGTTGATCATGGCGATGAGGAATCAAGCCCTCGCGTTAAACAGCCAGCGTTCCTCATCGCCGCCATCAACTAGCAGGTCACAGGCGCCTCTCTGCACCCGGGGAGCCGACCTGGACCGGGAGTTCTTGAACTTCCTCGAAGACTGGAATCAGAGCGAGGAGCCGGGCAAAACCGCTTACCCGTCCGATTACCTTCTCGTCACCGCTCTGAAGCGGTAACGGCAGCGGTCCGAGCAGCTGCCTCGTCGCCGACGCCGGAGCATCTCCGGGCTTGCCCCCTGTTCTCATGCGCCTCGCCGGCGGTCGACTCGATCGAATGGAAACGGTGTTCGTCGGTGGCGCGGTGAGCAACCCAAACGGATGGCACCCGGACACTGACAGAAGTCGTCGACGGACTTGCACACCTCGAGCTGTTGGACACCAGGCCGTCGTTGACGCCGAACACCGCGGCCCGCAGGGCGCCGGAGCGGTCACCTCGGTGCCAGCGCTCGACTTTCCTGATTCCGCTGGGGTCGGTCGTCCGGAGCCGGGTG
>JAVXWV010000393.1:0-5712 GCA_032230775.1 Mycobacterium sp.
CAGCGACGAACCGTTCGGCCTCGGCCTCACGGTCCGATTCGTCGATCGACGCCTCCCCAGCGCCGACGTCGACGGCAGGGAGCCGACCCGGGCGGATCACCGGCGCGTACCGGACACCGGCGACCACGGGCACACCCCGCAACACCGTGCCCGCTGGCGGGCCTGCAACGGCGCTGTCCTGGGGGCGTGACGTAGGCGGTGATGAGGCGGTCATGTGAAGCAGATTACAAGAAAATCTTGACAAGTCAACACAAACAGTAGTAAAACCAATAATATCAACATTCATGCGGGCCGATACCCACACAAACGGAGTCTCATGTATCCCGAAGAGCGTCAGCAAGCAATCGCCTCGCTGGTGATCTCCAGGGGTCGAGCCTCAGTGGCCGAATTGGCACAGGCCTACGACGTCACAACCGAGACCGTGCGGCGCGACCTCGCTGTGCTGGACAAGGCGGGCGTCCTGCGACGGGTACACGGCGGCGCCGTGCCGCTCCGTGCGCTGCACCTCGTCGAGCCCGGCGTCGGCGAGCGCGAGACCACCCGCGCCGAACACAAGGACGCCATCGCCGCGGCCGCCACCGAGTTCTTTCCCCTCGGCGGCGCCAGTGTGCTGCTCGACGCCGGCACCACCACCGCGCGCATCGCGGCGCAGTTGCCCGCCGACCGCGAACTGGTCGTGGTGACCAACTCGGTGCCGGTCGCCGCCCGGCTGGCGGCCATGCCATCGGTCTCGCTGCAACTGCTCGGCGGCCGTGTCCGCGGGGTCACGCAGGCGGCGGTCGGCGAGCAGGCGCTCAAAGTGCTCGACACGCTGCGGGTCGACGTCGCCTTCATCGGCACCAACGCAATCAGCGTTCGCCATGGCCTTTCCACCCCGGACAGCGAAGAAGCCGCCGTGAAGCGCGCCATGGTCAAGGCCGCCAATTACGTTGTGGTGGCCGCCGACTCGTCGAAGATCGGCCGCGAGGACTTCGTGAGCTTCGCCCCGATCTCCAGTGTCGACACCCTGATCACCGACTCCGAGATCAGCCCCGCCGACCGCGAGCGGTTGACCGCCAGTGGCGTCGAGGTGGTGGTCGCATGATCGTCACCGTCACCCCCAACCCGAGCATCGACCGCACGGTGACGCTGAGCGCGCCGCTCACCCGCGGTGCGGTGCACCGGGTTTCATCGGTGACCTCAGAGCCGGGCGGCAAGGGCGTCAACGTCGCGCGCGCCATGACGCTTGCCGGGCTTGACGCCGTCGCAGTGCTGCCGGCGCCCACCAATGATCCGCTGGTGGCCGCGCTCACCGCCGCCGCGGTGCCGTTCAGGTGCGTGCCGGCCGACGGGGCGGTGCGGACCAACCTGGCCATCACCGAACGTGACGGCACCACAACGAAACTCAACGAACCCGGCGCGGTCCTTGACGCTGCAACGCTGGACGCGCTGACCCGGTCCGTGGCGGCGAGCGCAGAGTCGGCCGCGTGGGTTGTGCTGTCCGGCTCGCTGCCGCCGGGTGTGCCGGACCACTGGTACGCCGACGTGGTCGCGCTGCTCGAGGCGTATCCGTGCCGCGTCGCGATCGACACCTCCGACGGTCCGCTCGCGGCACTCGTCGCGTCCTTCGACCGTGCCGCCCCCGACTTGATCAAGCCGAACGCCGAGGAGCTGGCAAGCGTGCTCGGCTACTCGCCGCAGGCACTGGAAGCAGCAGTCGCCCAAGGTGATCCAGAGCCCGTCGTCTCGGCCGCCCGTCAACTGGTTGACCGCGGTGTGCGCGCGGTACTCGCCACCCTCGGCCCCGCGGGAGCGGTGCTGGTCGACGATACCGGCAGCTGGCTGGCCACTGCGCCGCCCATCGTCGCGCGCAGCACCGTCGGCGCAGGCGACGCCTCACTGGCCGGCTACCTGCGCGCCGATGTGGGCGGCGCCGTTCCTCCCCAGCGCCTGCAGATGGCCGTCGCGTACGGCGGCGCCGCGGCCGCGCTTCCCGGATCGGCGCTGCCCACACCTGCCCAGGTCAACCTCGACGCCGTTCAGGTGAGCCCGATCGCCCCGATCTCGCCAACCACCAACACGAAAGTATCGCCATGACAAGCACCGCCTCACAGCCGATCATCAACACCAATCTGGTCATGCTCGACATAAACGTAGGGGCTGCGGGCGGTGACAAGCAGGCCGTCATCGGCAGGCTCGTCAGCGGGCTCGCCGACGCCGGTCGCACCGCCGACACCGAGGGCCTGATGGCTGCTGCCATGGCGCGCGAAGAGCAGTCGGCCACCGGGCTGCCGGGCGGCATCGCGATCCCGCACTGCCGCTCGCCGTACGTCGACACCGCCTCGATTGCATTCGCCAGGCTGAACCCGGCCGTCGACTTCGGCGCACCCGACGGGCCCGCGGATCTGGCGTTCCTGATCGCGGCGCCGGAGGCAGGCGGCGCCGAGCACATGAAGCTGCTGTCCAGCCTCGCGAGGGCCCTGGTTCGGAAGGACTTCGTTGACGCGCTTCGCAATGCGACCTCGTCCGGCGAGGTCGTCGAGTTAGTCGACGGCGTCCTCAACGCGACGCCCGAGAAGCCCAAGCCCGCGCCCGAATCGGCCGCGACAAACCCCAAGACGCTGATCGCGATTACCGCATGCCCGACCGGCATCGCGCACACCTATATGGCCGCCGACTCGCTGGTCGCCGCCGCGAAGAAGGCAGGCGTGACGCTGCATGTGGAGACGCAAGGTTCGTCAGGCAGCACACCGCTTTCCGCGCAGACGATCGCCGACGCCGACGCGGTCATCTTCGCCACCGACGTCGGTGTCAAGGACAAGCAGCGGTTCGCGGGCAAGCCGGTCGTCGCGTCCGGCGTCAAACGCGCCATCAACGAGCCGGACAAGATGGTGGCCGAGGCGCTGGCCGCCGCGGCCGATCCCGGCGCCGCCCGCGTGCAGGGCGACGCGAGTGCGCAGACCGCGGCGGCACCGGCGGGAGGTGTCGGCTGGGGCACTCGCCTGCGGCAGATCCTGCTGACCGGCGTTAGCTACATGATCCCGTTCGTCGCGGCGGGTGGCCTGCTGATCGCGCTGGGATTCCTGTTCGCCGGCTACGGCATCGCCAACTCCCCTGACGGCGAGACGCCCTCGCTGCCTTACGGTTTCCACTCGCTGGGCCACGTCATCGCCAGCACCAACTCGTTGGCCAACCTGCCATCCGGCGGACTGACTCAGTATCTCGGGGCGGTGTTGTTCACCCTGGGCGGGCTGGCGTTCATGTTCCTGGTACCTGCGCTCGCCGGTTACATCTCCTTTGCGATCGCCGACCGGCCGGGCATCGCCCCCGGATTCACCGCGGGCGCGGTCGCCGTCTTCGTCGGCGGTGGCTTCATCGGAGGCATCGTCGGCGGGCTTATCGCCGGATTCACGGCGCTGTGGATCAGCCGCATAGCTGCACCGCGGTGGCTCAGAGGCTTGATGCCCGTCGTGATCATCCCGCTGGTCGCCTCGCTGGTCGTCGGCCTGCTGATGTTCATGTTGCTCGGCCGTCCGTTGGCCGCCATCACGTCCGGCCTCACACACTGGCTGGGCGGCATGACCGGTACATCCGTGATCCTGCTTGGCATCGTGCTCGGCCTGATGATGTGCTTCGACCTTGGTGGCCCGGTGAACAAGGCGGCCTACGCGTTCGCCACCGCCGGGCTCAACGTCGCCGATCCCGCGTCGCTGCGGATCATGGCCGCGGTGATGGCCGCAGGCATGGTGCCGCCGCTGGCGATGGCGTTGGCATCGACGATGAGGCCCGGTCTCTTCACCGAACCCGAGCGGGAAAATGGCAGAGCCGCTTGGCTTCTCGGTGCATCGTTCATTACGGAGGGCGCTATTCCATTCGCGGCTGCCGACCCGCTGCGGGTGATCCCGTCGATGATGTTCGGCGGTGCCGTCACCGGTGCGTTGATCATGGCGTTCGACGTCACGCTGAAGGCGCCGCACGGCGGCATCTTCGTGTTCTTCGCCATCGGCCATCTGCTGTGGTTCCTGGTCGCCCTCGCGGTCGGCACGGTGACCGGTGCACTGGCCGTCATCGCCGCCAAACAATTCGCAAAGCCCACCGTCAAGGCCGAAGAGGCTCCGGCCCTCGCAACCGCCTGATCTATTTCGCCCAAACTCACGTTTTGGCGCGGTCGAGTAGTCCACGCCATTACGTCGATTTCGACAGACCGAATGAGAAGGAGACCCCCATGCCCACCAAGACCGTCATCGTCGGCTCGGCGATCGGGCTGCACGCCCGGCCTGCGGCCATCATCGCCGAAGCCGTCCTCAATGCGGGCGTACCCGTCACCCTCTCGGTGGACGGCGGTGATCCCGTCGACGCCGGCTCAGCCCTGATGATCATGACGCTGGGCGCAGCCAACGGCGCGGAGGTTACCGTCGCCTCCGATGACGAGGCGGCGCTGGCGACCGTCGCCGAGTTGGTTCAGCAAGACCTCGACGCCTAGCGATGAACAGCTTGTCGGCCAACCACACTGCATATTCCGTCCCGGCTTCGTATGGTTACGGGTTAACCGCGGCTGGCCGGCACACGGTTCACCGTTCGTTCGGGAGATGTACACAATGCGACAGCTAGCAACCGCACTGGCGGCTTTCTGTATAGGACTTGCTGCCAACGGATGTTCCATTACGACGAATGGTTCGCCCACTCCGGCAGGCGGCGCGAGTCCGCTGGCTGCCCGGCTCGTCGCGGAGGTCACGCTGGACGCGTCGCTACTGGACCCCCCCGAGATCAACGCCGTGATGGCCGCAGCGGGGATGACCGTCCATACGAGCCGCCAGAACATGTGGGACGACAGTCCCAATGTCGCCGACAAGAACTGCCTCGCCGTGGATGGCCCGGCCGAGGACAAGATTTACGCGGGGAGCGGATGGACCGCAATGCGCGCCCAAGTACTGCAAGAACCCGGCGAAACGTGGGCGCACTACGTCCTGCAGTCAGTCATCGCGTTCCCGTCCGTTGCCGATGCGACCGCCTTCTTCACCGTGTCGTCGAACAGCTGGCGAGCCTGCTCCAACCGGCGGTTTACCTACACGCGGCCCGGGCCCGACAGGGTGTGGACCACAGCGCAGGTCTCTAATACCAACGGCACGCTGGCCATCTCGCTGGCCATGGACGGCCTCAGACACTGGACCTGCCAACATGCGCTGACCGTGGCCGATAATGCGGTCGTCGACGTCCAAGCGTGCGGGTACCACCCAGCCGACTCCACCGCGGTCGCCATCGCCGGCCAGATCGCAGCCAAGCTCAGTTAGCCGGTAACCCGGCGGCGCCACTTCAACCGACGGTTCTCGGGCGTATCCCCACGACCTCGCTGAGCACAGTTAGCGGATCAGACCCCCCTGGCATCCCCTTAAACTTCGCGAGCCAGGGACAGGTCGTCGTCGAGGTGCCCTTCGACGGGAACCTTCGTCCGGGTGGCGTCATCGATCACACCCCCCAGATGTCCCCGGCTGCGCGGCGCCGGTTCCTCGAGCTCGCCGCAGCGCTCGCCAAGCACTTCCCCAGCCGCGACGACCGCAGCAGGGAACGCTACTAATCGATCTGCTTGAGCAGCGATTCGATCGCGTCGATCGCGGCGACACTCACAGGCTCCTCGCCTTCCGCGCGGGCGATGTCATCTTCGGAAACACCTGCCGCTTGGGCGGTTTCGGCGATGGTGAGGTTTGCCCGGCGACGTGTGGCGTACAGCCTCTG
>JAVXWV010000531.1:0-2857 GCA_032230775.1 Mycobacterium sp.
GGCCGAGCCGATGGTGAACACGTAGCCCGACGGGCCGGTGAGGCGATCACGCGCATACCCGAGAACCACGACCAACGCCAACAACCCGAACGTCAACAGCAGGGCCTGCATTCGCATCGCGCCGGAATGCGCGTTGACATGCGAGACGATGTCGTAGCCCGGCTTGTCGATGCCGGGAAGTAACGGAACCGTAAGCAGCGCAGCGGCGAACAACACCGCAAACGCGATTCCAGCGATCATCGGGATACGACGATCCATAACAATCCACTGTAGACAGCGCGGTTATCCACATGCGGGATTTCATCCACAGGGCGCGTTGCTGAGCCCTCGGTTCGCGGCCGGGTTGTGGGAGTCCGCTCCTACTTTGGGCGCATGCAAACCGAATTGCCCGCTGAGCGCCTGCAGCGCCGTCTCGGAGCCGACAGTGAGTCCGATTCCGACGACAACGCCGAGCCGGATACCTCGTTGTCGCGATGGTTACCCGACACCGCGAGGTCCGATGGCGCGGCGGGCTGGGTGGCCGCTATCCGTGCCGACCCGGGTCGCGCGGGTGTCATCGCGCTTGCGGCGGTCGGGATCATCGCCGTGCTGGCAACGGTCTTCACGCTGATGCGCGACAAACCGCCGCCTATCTCGTCGGCGAAACTGCCGCCGGTGGAGATGGTTTCGACCGCAACTTCAACGCCGGGCGCCGCACCCAAACCGGACGGGCCTGTGGTTGTCAGCGTCGTAGGACTTGTACGCAAGCCAGGCCTGGTCACGCTCGAACCGGGTGCCCGGATCGCCGATGCTCTCACCGCTGCGGGTGGCACCGTGGACGGCGCCGACCTGATCGGACTGAACATGGCCCGGCGCATTAACGACGGCGAGCAGATCATCGTCGGCATCGCGGCGGCGCCGGGGGAGCCTGCCGCGATGGGCAGCTCCAGCACGGGAGATGCGGGCGATGTTCTGCCGGCGAACGGGCACACCGGAAGCCCCTCCGCGCCGGGCGGTTTAGTTGATCTGAACGCCGCGACCGTGGATGAGCTGGACACGTTGCCGGGCATCGGTCCGGTGACCGCGGCCGCGATCATTGCTTGGCGTGATGCCAACGGGCGCTTCACCAGCGTCGACCAGCTCGGGGACGTCGACGGCATCGGACCTGCGCGGCTGGAGAAGCTGCGTGACCACGTCCGTGCGTGAGGCCGGTGGACACCGGCGCCGCCCGGCTCGATCTGCGATTGGTCCCCGCGGCGCTGACCAGCTGGGCGGTGACGGCCGCCGGAATCCTCTGGCAGGTTGGCGGTTCGGTCGCAGCAGTCGCCTTGGCGGTAACCGTGACCGCCACCGTCGGGTGGTGGGGTAGTGGTCGCCGAGAGTCCGGCGTCGACGTCGGAGCCGTCGCTACGGGGGTCGTCGCAGTCGCGGTGGTCGGCGCGGGTCTCGCCGCTGCGGTCGGGCTGCGCGTTGGCGAACTGCGGCATCATCCGATCGTCCAGCGTTATGGCACGGTCGCCTCCGTCGTCGTCACGCCCACCGAGACACCACGCTCGCTGGGCGGCGGCCGGATGATGTTTCGCGGGTCGCTGCAGCGGATCGGTGAGAGTGAAATTTCCGGCCGGGTAGTCGTTTTCATCCGCGCTGTCGAGTTCGCCGAGCTGACGGCGGGCCGGCCAGCGAGTTTCCGGGCCCGCATCGCACGGCCGACCCGGCGCGACCTGACCGTCGGCGTGTTGTCGGCGACGGGTGAGCCGAGACTGGGCGAGGCCGGCCGCATCGACAAGGTCGCGCAAAACATCCGTAAGGGCTTCGCCGATGGCGCACGCGTTGCGCTGCCCGCGGATCAAGCGGCGATACTGCCTGCGCTGGTGCTGGGCGACACGTCGATGTTGACGGCCCAGACCACCGCGGAGTTCCGCGCATCCGGATTGACCCACTTGACGGCGGTGTCCGGGGCCAACGTCACCATCGTCTGCGGTGCGGTGTTGATGACGGCCGCACTGTTTGGCCCCCGGCTGGCCGTCGCGCTGGCCGCACTCGCGCTGGTGGCGTTCGTCATCGTCGTGCAGCCCTCTGCCAGCGTGCTGCGGGCGGCCGTGATGGGAGGCATCACGCTGCTCGCCGTGGTCTCGCATCGGCGCAGGCAGGCCATCCCGGTGTTGTCGGCCAGCGTGATCATGCTGATGATCGCCGCGCCCGAACTGGCCGTCGACGTCGGATTCGCGTTGTCGGTCTCGGCGACCGCGGCGCTTGTGGTGATCGCACCGGTGTGGTCGCGACGCCTGGTCGGGCGGGGCTGGCCCAAGCCGCTGGCCGATGCGGTGAGCGTGGCGGTGGCAGCGCAGCTCGTCACCGCCCCGCTGGTTGCCGGGATATCGGGCACCTTCAGTGTGGTGTCGGTCGTCGCCAACCTCGCCGTGGCCGCTGTGATCGCGCCGATCACCGTCGTCGGTACGGCGGCCGCCACGCTGTGTCCGCTGTGGCCGTCGGGCGCGCAACTGTTGATCCGGTTCACCGGCCCGGAGTTGTGGTGGCTGTTGCGGGTGGCCCGGTGGGCTGCGGGTGTGCCGGGTGCTTCCATTGGCGTTCCATCGGGCCTGCTTGGCGTGGTGTGTATCGCTGTCGCCGGTATCGCCGCGGTGATGGCATGGCGGTGGCGGTGGGTCCGCCTCGCAACGGGCGCGGCGGTGGTGTGCCTGCTCGCATGGACGGTGTCGCAGGCTGTCGTGGGGCCGTGACACGATCGGGGAGTGACAGAAGAGATGGCGGGCCTGCACCTGGTGTTGGGTGACGAGGAGCTGCTTGTCGAGCGCGCGGTCGCGGCCGTCCTTCGGCAGGCACGCAAGCAAGCAGGCACCGATGATGTGCCGGTCGA
>JAVXWV010000478.1:0-4845 GCA_032230775.1 Mycobacterium sp.
GGTGCCGTACGCGAACGGCGCGTGCACCACGAACGTCGCGCTCTTGATGCCCGCCTCTTCGGCGTAGGAGGTGTCGAACACCTCGACTGGGTACTTGTGCTGCTCGGCCCAGCGGATGTACATGCGCATCAGCATTTCGGCCCAGTCCGCGGCATCCACGCCACCTGCGCCGGAGCGAATGTTGACCAGCGCCTCGCGTTCGTCGTACTCGCCGCCGAGCAGCGTCCGGACCTCCATCGCCGCGATATCCTCGTGCAGCTTTTTGTACTCGGCGTCGGCCTCGGCGAGCGCGTCGTCGCCGCTTGCGCCACTTTCTTCGGCGGCCATTTCGTAGAGCACCGGCAGGTCGTCGAGGCGCTGGCGGAGCTCCTCGACACGGCGCAGCTCCCCCTGGGTATGGGAAAGCTCGCTGGTGACCTTCTGGGCGCGCGCCTGGTCGTCCCACAGGTTCGGGTCGGAGGCTTCGTGCTCCAGCTTTTCGATCCGCGTCCGCAGGCCGTCGACATCGAGCACCCGCTCCACCGTGGTCAGCGTGGAGTCAAGTGCGGCGATATCGGCTACACGGTCGGGATCCACGGGAGTTCACGTTACCGGCGGCAGGGGGCCCGTTTAGCATCGGAGCGGTAACCAGCACGGCCATGACGCGACAGCCCCTTGCGCGTGGCCGGGCAGAAACAGAAGGCTATATATGCGCCCGTACCACGTGGCGATCGTCGGCTCAGGCCCCTCGGGCTACTTCGCCGCGGCGTCGCTGCTGAAATTCGCCGACTCCAACGACGACGCCGACGTCCGCGTCGACATGCTGGAGATGCTGCCAACGCCGTGGGGCCTGGTGCGCTCCGGCGTCGCCCCGGACCATCCGAAGATCAAGTCGATCAGCGCCCAGTTCGAGAAAACGGCGCTGGATCCGCGATTCCGCTTCTTCGGCAACATCGTGGTCGGCGACCATGTTCATGCCGCCGAGCTGGCCGAGCGCTACGACGCTGTGATCTACGCCGTGGGCGCGCAGTCCGACCGGTCGCTGGGCATTCCTGGCGAGGACTTACCTGGCAGCGTGGCCGCCGTCGACTTCGTCGGCTGGTACAACGCGCACCCGCACTTCGAGGAGATGGCGCCCGACATTTCGAGCGGGCGCGCCATCGTGGTCGGCAACGGCAACGTCGCGCTGGACGTGGCGCGCATCCTGGTCACCGATCCCGACGTGCTTGCCACGACCGACATCGCCGATCACGCGCTGAAGTCGCTGCACGACCGCGGGGTCGAGGAAGTGGTCATCGTCGGCAGGCGAGGTCCGCTGCAGGCTCCGTTCACCACGCTCGAGCTACGCGAGCTGGGCCACCTCGAGGGCCTCGGCGACGTCGACGTGATCGTCGACCCTGACGACTTCGCCGACATCACCGACGAGGACATCGACGCCGCAGGCAAGACCGTGAAAAACAACATCAAGGTGCTGCGCGGCTACTCCGAACTAGCGCCGAAGGGTGCCAAACGCCGCATCGTATTCCGGTTCCGCACGTCGCCGATCGAGATCAAGGGTGATGGTCGCGTCGAATCAATTGTGTTGGGCCGCAACGCACTAGTCGACGACGATGGACGCATCGTCGCCAGGGACACCGGCGAGCGCGAGGAGCTGCCCGCGCAGCTGGTGGTGCGCGCGGTCGGCTACCGCGGAGTGTTGCTGCCGGGGCTACCTTTCGACGATCGCAGCGGCACGATTCCACATGCCGCCGGCCGCATCGAAGGCCGCCGGAACGAGTACGTCGTCGGCTGGATCAAGCGCGGGCCGACCGGGGTGATCGGCAGCAATAAGAGCGACTCGCAGGAAACCGTCGACACGCTGCTGTCCGACCTTGCTGGCGCGGACGTGGCGGACGTCGACGCGGACTACGCCGAGACGCTGGTGGCGTGGCTGCTTGAGCGCCAGCCGAAGCTGGTCACCGACGATCACTGGACGCTGATCAACGAGTACGAACGCTCAGCAGGCCAACCTCACGGCCGTCCGCGCGTGAAACTGACCAGCGTCGCCGAATTGCTGCGCATCGGCCACGGCTAGTCGGCTACGCCTCCTGCGGCGCGAAGGTCCAGTTGTCGGGATTGCTTGGCTTGTACATGACCGGGAAGAGCTGTCCCATAACCGGCCAGTGGTCGACGTCGACGGCGAGCTGTTGGTAGACGACATGCTCGTTGACCGTCGGTCCGTTGATGACCCCGGTGACCGTGACGAACTGTTCACCGGTCGCGTCTGGGCGCGGGCTCACCCCGGTGACCAGCAATTGGCCCTGCACCCAGTCGCTGCCGATACCGCGGCGTCGTCGGATCCACGGCGCCGCCAGCAGCGCGAACGCCCCGAGCAATACCAGCACCATGGTGAATTCCCACACACGGTCATGGTAGGACTGCTGCCATGACGGCCCGAGACGACGTGGAGTGAGGATCGCAGCGAGGCACGAGCCGCCGAAGACCACCGCGAGTGAGGATCGCAGCGAGGCACGAGCGAGGACCGGAGCGAGCGGGAGTCGAGGCAATGACAGAGGACCGGAGCGAGGGGGAGTCGAGGAATGAGCGCGGTCCGAGATGACGTGGCGCTTGCCCTACGGTTGGCCGACCAGGCCGACGCGGTGACGATGGAACGGTTCGGCGCGCTGGACCTTCGCGTCGACACCAAACCGGACCTGACGCCGGTCACCGACGCCGACCGCTCGGTGGAACATGCGCTGCGCGACGTCCTGTCGCAGGAGCGGCCCGATGATCCCGTGCTCGGTGAGGAGTTCGGCGGAACAGCGGTTTTCGCGGGCAGGCAGTGGGTGATCGACCCGATCGACGGCACCAAGAACTTCGTCCGTGGCGTGCCGGTGTGGGCAACGCTTATCGCGCTGTTGCACGACGGGATTCCGGTCGCCGGAGTGGCGAGTGCGCCTGCGCTGCAACGTCGTTGGTGGGCCGGGGCGGGCGAGGGCGCCTTCGTATCCTTTGCAGGCGGGACTCCTCGGCGGGTGTCGGTTTCCTCGGTCGCCGACCTCGATTCGGCGAGTCTGTCGTTCTCCAGTCTCTCGGGATGGCGCGACGAGGGTCTGCGCGACCGCTTCATCGAACTCACCGACGCCGTATGGCGGGTACGCGCTTATGGCGACTTCCTGTCCTACTGCCTGCTCGCCGAAGGCGCCGTCGACATCGCCACCGAACCCGAGGTGTCTTTGTGGGACCTCGCCGCACTCGACATCGTGGTGCGTGAGGCGGGCGGGGTGTTTACCGATTTGGCAGGCCGGCCAGGGCCGCATGGTGGCAACGTCGTGGCCACAAACGGCCTGCTGCACGAAGCCGTCCTGAACCGGCTCGGCCGCTGACGCCGCCGATTGTGTGCCGTTTGTTGCGGCGAAACGCGAGTAGTGGCCGCAACAAACGGCACACAATTGGATAGTTCCGGGGCACGTGCCCGGCTGTGAAATGAATTACAACTTACTCAAGAGTCAGTTCCCGTACCTTACTCTTGAGTCAGTTCCCCGCGTCCGGCACTTCCCACAGCTAGCGAGGCTGCTGACATGACCAACACCCTGCCGTCCGAGAACGGCGCCAAACCACGACACAAGCGCACGGGCAACGAAAGCGCCGTGGGCAAGCAGAGGCACAAGCGAACAGCGATCAACATCGGGTTGGCACTGATCACACCGATCGTCGGCCAAGAGTTTCTGGACCGCTACAACCTGCGCGATCCGTTGAACCGCGGCCTGAAGTACGGCATCAAGCAGGTGTTCTCCGCTGCGGGCGCGTCAACTCGGCAGTTCAAGCGCATCCAGGGCCTCGGCAAGGCACCGACCCGCCTAAAGGCCAGCGGCGCAGACTATTTCGACCTCACCCCCGATGACGACCAAAAGATGATCCTGGAGACCGTCGAGGAGTTCGCCGAGGAAATCCTGCGCCCCGCTGCCCGCGACGCCGACGACGCCGCCAGCTATCCGCCGGACCTGATCGCCAAGGCCGCGGAGTTGGGCATCACCGCCATCAACATCCCTGAGGATTTCGACGGCATCGCCGCACACCGCTCGGCGGTCACGAACGCGCTCGTCGCCGAGGCGCTCGCGTACGGCGACATGGGTCTGGCTCTGCCGATCCTTGCGCCCGGCGGCGTGGCGTCGGCGTTTACCCATTGGGGCAGCGCAGACCAGCAGGCCACCTATCTGCCGGAGTTCGCGGGCGAGAACGTGCCCCAGGCCTGCGTGGCCATCGCCGAACCGCACGCGCTGTTCGACCCGACCGCGCTGAAGACGACGGCAGTGCGCACCCCGAGCGGGTATCGCTTGAACGGTGTGAAGTCGCTGGTGCCCGCCGCCGCGGACGCCGAACTCTTCATCGTCGGCGCGCAACTGTCCGGCAAGCCCGCGCTGTTCATCGTCGAGTCGTCGACCAAGGGGGTGTCCGTCAAGGCCGATCCCAGCATGGGCATTCGCGGCGCCGCCCTCGGCCGGGTCGAACTCGACAACGTGTCGGTGCGGCTGAGCGCCCGGCTCGGCGAGGAGGATGCAACTGCCGCCGACTCCGCCGAAAACTATCTAGAGGCCATCGCACTTGCGCGGCTGGGCTGGGCTGCGCTCGCAGTTGGTACCTCGCACGCGGTGCTCGACCACGTGGTGCCCTACATCAAGGAACGGCAGGCGTTCGGCGAGCCGATCGCACACCGCCAGGCGGTGGCCTTCATGGCCGCCAACATCGCCATCGAACTAGACGGCCTGCGGCTGATCACGTGGCGCGGTGCCTCGCGCGCCGAGCAGGGTCTGCCGTTCGCCCGCGAGGCGGCACTGGCCAAGCGGCTCGGGACCGACAAGGGCATGCAGATCGGCCTCGACGGCG
>JAVXWV010000536.1:0-10445 GCA_032230775.1 Mycobacterium sp.
CGGTGGAGGATCTTCGTTTCGCCGCCGCCTTCGGCAAGAACGGCCGCATCGTCGGAGCCGTCACCTTCAATCACGGCAAGTGGCTGGAGTACTACGGCAGACTCATCGAACAATCGGCGCCCTTCCCGCCGCCACCACCGGGCTATGACGAACCGGCGAACGCCGAGCCGATGCCTGCCCGCTTCCCGGATCCGCGCGAGCCGACCGGGATTCCCGACGTCGTGCTCACCGGCCATGACCCGACCTCGCGGGGCGCCGAGTTCCGCCCCAAAGCCCGCTAGAACGGAGCGCCATGACAACCGCAGAAACCGCCTGGACCGAGGCGATGAAGTATGAGAACCGGCACGACCCATACCGGTTCTTCGACGAGCTTCGGAAGACACCCGTCGTGCAGGTCGCCGACAAGGTCTACGTCGTCACCGGCTACCGCGAGCTACTACAGCTCGCACACGACCCGCACGTCAGCTCTGACATTTCCAAGAGTCCCATCTCGGCCCAGCCGGCGGCCGACGCGCCCGATGTCGGTGCTGAGCATATGCAGGCCTACGGTCGCGAGCCGAGCCTGATCGTGTCCGATCCTGCCAAGCACGACAAGCAGCGCAGGCAGGTAATGCAACATTTCGCGCCTCCGCATTCCCCGCACGTCATCCCCGACATGGAGGCTGATATCCAGGCGCTCTGTAACGAACTGCTCGACAAGGCGAAGGCCAAGGGCGAGAACACCATCGACGTTGTCGACGACTACGCGTATCCGGTGCCCGTAGCGGTGATCTGCAAGATCCTTGGTGTGCCACTGAAGGACGAACCCACCTTCCACGGTTGGATCTTCGACTTCATGGCCGGAGCGGACATGGGGCCGGACGCCGCCACCGAAGAGGGGCGGGCCCGCGCGGAGAAGGGTAAGGAAAGCACGGCCGCCCTCACCGCCTACATGGCTGAGCTGATCCAGGGGTTCCTCAAGGAGCCACAGGACAACGTGCTGTCGAAATTGGTGAACGACAAGGACGGCCCGGACGGGCCGATGACTCCCAAGGAAGCTGCGGCGAACGCGCTGCTGCTCCTGATCGCCGGGCACGACTCGACGGTCAACACCATCGCGCACTGTGTCCTGATGCTGCTGCGCAATCCCGAGTCGATCGACCTGCTGCACGAGAAGCCGGAACTGATCCCGAAGGGGATCGAAGAGGTGCTGCGGCTGCAGTCGGCGGTCCAGTTCTTCCCAAGCCGCAGCGTTACCGACGACATCGAGGTGGGCGGGACCGTCATCCCGAAGGGTTCGGCGGTGCACCTGCTTTACGGCGCGGCTAACCGCGATCCCAGGAGGTTCCCCGATCCGGAGAAGTTCGACATCCAGCGCCCGGACAACCAGCACGTGGGTTGGGGCCGCGGAGTACACAGCTGCGTCGGCGGTCCGCTGGCACGCCTGGAGGTCAACATCGCACTGGAGACGTTCCTGCGGCGCGTCGAGAACCCGCGGCTGGTCGTCGACCCGCCGCCCTACCGGGTCAACCAGGTTTTCCGCGGTCCGCTGCATCTCGAGGTCGAGTTCGACCGGATCACGGACTGAGGGTGAAGGCCTTCCAGTTCGTCAAATGGCAGCAGCCGGGGCAACTCCGGGACGTGCCGGTGCCCGAACCGGGGCCAGGGGAGGTGCTGGTCAAGGTCGGCGGTGCCGGCGCCTGTCATTCGGACCTCCACCTGTTGGAGGCTCCCGCCGGATCGAAGTCGATGACGCTGCCGTTCACGCTCGGCCACGAGAACGCCGGCTGGGTCGAGATGATGGGTTCTGGCGCAACAGGTTTCGTGCCCGGCGACCCCGTCATCGTCTACGGTCCGTGGGGTTGCGGGTTGTGCATGAACTGTCGTCAGGGGATGGAGAACTACTGCCAGACGCCGGGGAAACCCAGTCCGGGCGGCCTCGGCGGCACCGACGGCGGCATGGCCGAGTATCTCCTCGTCCCGGCGACGCGCTACCTGATTCCATTGGGCGACTTGGACCCCCGTGAGGCAGCGCCGCTGACCGACGCCGGGCTCACCAGCTACCACGCGGTGAAACGGTCAGTGCATCTGTTGGGGCCTGGGTCTACCGCGGTGGTCATCGGCGCAGGCGGCCTTGGTCAAATGGCCATTCAGGTGCTCAAGGCGCTGGCCTCGGCGACAACCGTTGTGGCGGTGGATACTTCGGCAGACAAGCTGGAGATCGCCAAGACGATGGGCGCCGATGAAGTCCTCATCTCCGGCGACGACGCGGTAAAGCGCATCAAGGACGTCACGAAGGGTCAGGGCGCCGAGGTCGTTCTCGACTTTGTCGGCGTCAATCCCACGCTCACGATGGCGGCCCAGGTGTCGCGGGTGCTCGGGCACCTCACCATCGTCGGACTCGGCGACGCCGCCCTGCCGGTGAACTTCAACAGCCCGGCGAAGGAATGCTCTGTCGCGTCACCGTTTTGGGGATCCATTCCCGAGCTGATCGAGGTCATCGAGCTCGCTCAGGCCGGACAAATCAAGATGCTCGTCGAGCACTTCGCTCTCGGCGATGCGGCGCACGCCTACCACCTGCTCCACGACGGCAAGATTCAGGGCCGCGCCGTCGTCACACCCAACGGTTGACTCAGCTCGGCGCATCGACGTACAGAGTGTTGCGTTTGTTGCGGCGAAACGCAGGTAATCGCCGCAACAAATGCAACACAACTCGACGCCTTAGCCCACCTTGTACGTCGCGATCGCCTTGGCGACCGCCTCTCCCTCCGGCGTGACGACGTCGACGTCGACGTTCACCAGCGTCTTGCCGCGCCGCAACACTCGCCCGACGGCGATCAGGTCGGTCGCGCGGGCGGGCGCGAGAAACTGCATCGCCATCGACGTGGTCACGCCGCGCAACGAGTCCGGAACCTCAGCGCCCGCCCAGGCCGCCGCCATGACCGCCACGTCGGCCAGCGCAGCGATCGCGCCACCGTGCACCATGTCGGCGACCGTGACGTTGGTCGAGTCCCAGGGCAGTCGTATCCGCACCTCATCGGCGTCGAGAACATCGGCGACGATTCCGAGCTTGCCGACGAACGGCGACGACGGGATGAACTGGGCCATGACGTCCGCGCCGGTCTGGGGCTGGGTGGGAGTAGACATGGATCCAGTATCTGCGGTGGATCAATTACCTCTGAAGTAAGCGAGCCGAGGAGAGCCGATGACAGCGATCCGGCGGGCCACCTTGACTGTGCTGGTCGCCATTCTGGCGTTCACTGCGGGTTGCAGCTCGACAGCGACCACATCGCCGAGGGCGACTCCGCCGACGGCCGCATTACCGCAAATCCTGCAGCGTGGGACTGTCCGCGTTTGCAGCACCGGCGACTACCGCCCGTTTACTTATCGTGATCCTCAAGGCAATTGGAGCGGACTCGATATCGAGATGGCCCACGATATGGCCGCTCGACTGGGAGTCCGGTTGGAGTTGGTGCCGACCACGTGGGCGAACCTGACCAACGACCTGGGCGGCAAATGTGATGCCGCGATGGGGGGAATCAGCATCACACTCAACCGCGCCAAGCAGGCCTTGTATAGCGCGCCCTACATACGTGATGGAAAGGCGGCAATAGTTCGATGCGCCGACGCCTCGAAGTTTCAGACACTGGCCGACATCGACCGCCCGGGTGTGCGGGTGGTGGTCAACCCCGGCGGCACCAACGCAGACTTCGACAACGAGCATCTGCACCGCGCGCACGTCGAGACCTATCCGGACAACAACACGATCTTCGAGCAACTCACCCGCAACGACGCCGATGTGATGATCACCGATGCCAGTGAAATCCGGTGGGAAGCAAATCAAAACCCCCAGCTATGCGGTGTGAGCCTCGACCACCCGTTCACGTTCGAGCAGAAGGCATATCTGATTCCCCCCACCGCGACCGACCTGCAGCAGTGGATCGATCAGTGGCTCAACATCGCCAGGAATGACGGCACGTATGAGGGGCTGAGCCGCAAGTATCTCGGTGCGCTAATCGGACCGTGACGCGCTGACCTCGGCGCATTGACATCGCAGGCCGGAGCTGGTTTCATACTGGGTTATGCAGATAAATCTGGTCATCTCTACCAACTTAACGGGGAATCGATGACCGGCACCCAGGAGCTCAACCAGGCGGGTCGCTACGAGCTGAGCCACCTGCGCTCGCTGGAGGCCGAGGCCATCCACATCATTCGGGAGGTGGCCGCGGAGTTCGAGCGGCCGGTGCTGCTGTTCTCCGGCGGCAAGGACTCCATCGTCATGCTGCATCTGGCGCTCAAGGCGTTCAAGCCGGGCCGGCTGCCGTTCCCGGTCATGCACGTCGACACCGGGCACAACTTCGACGAGGTGCTTCAGGTCCGCGACGAGCTGGTCGCCGAGTCAGGGGTGCGGCTCGTCGTCGCCAAGGTGCAGGACGACATCGACGCCGGGCGCGTGGTCGAGACGATCCCGTCGCGCAACCCGATGCAGACCGTCACGCTGCTGCGCGCGATTCGCGAGAACAAGTTCGACGCGGCCTTCGGTGGTGCCCGCCGCGACGAGGAGAAGGCCCGCGCCAAGGAGCGCGTGTTCAGCTTCCGCGACGAGTTCGGCCAATGGGATCCCAAGGCGCAGCGGCCCGAACTGTGGAATCTCTATAACGGACGGCACAACAAGGGCGAGCACATCCGCGTCTTTCCGCTGTCGAACTGGACCGAATTCGACATCTGGTCTTACATCGGCGCAGAGAAGATCAAGTTGCCGTCGATCTACTACGCGCACAACCGCAAGGTGTTTCTGCGCGACGGAATGTTTCTGGCGGTCCACAAGTTCCTTCAGCCGCGCAAGGACGAAGAGGTCGTCGAGAAGACCGTGAGGTTCCGCACCGTCGGCGACGTCACCTGCACCGGCTGCGTCGAGTCCCTTGCGGGCACGGTGTCCGAGGTGATCGCCGAGACCGCGGTGTCACGGCTGACCGAACGCGGTGCCACACGCGCCGACGACCGCATCTCCGAGGCCGGCATGGAAGATCGCAAACGAGAGGGCTACTTCTGATGGCAACGTTGCTGCGCATCGCCACCGCGGGCTCGGTGGACGACGGCAAGTCGACGCTGATCGGGCGGCTGCTGTTCGACTCCAAGGCCGTCATGGAAGACCAGCTCGCGTCCGTCGAGCGCACCTCCAAGGAACGCGGGCACGACTACACCGACCTGGCTCTGGTGACAGATGGTCTGCGCGCAGAGCGCGAACAAGGCATCACCATCGACGTCGCATACCGCTATTTCGCCACGCCCAAGCGGAAATTCATCATCGCCGACACGCCGGGCCACATTCAGTACACCAGAAACATGGTCACCGGCACCTCGACCGCGCAGCTGGCGATCGTGTTGGTCGACGCCCGCCACGGCCTGCTGGAGCAGTCCCGCAGGCACGCGTTCCTGGCGTCGCTGCTTGGCATCCGGCACATCGTGCTGGCGGTCAACAAGATGGATCTCATCGGTTGGGACCGCGAGCAGTTCGAGAAGATCCGCGATGACTTCCACGATTTCGCGGCCCGGCTCGACATCCACGACGTGACGACGATCCCGCTGTCGGCTCTGATCGGCGACAACGTGGTCACGAAGTCGGACAAAACCCCGTGGTACGACGGTCCGGCACTGCTGTCGCACCTGGAAGATGTCTACATCGCGGGCGACCGCAACCTCGTCGACGTTCGGTTCCCCGTTCAGTACGTGATCCGGCCGCAGTCCCATGACCATCACGACCACCGCAGCTATGCGGGCACCGTTGCCAGTGGCGTGATGCGCGTCGGTGACGACGTTGTCGTGCTGCCTGCCGGAAAGTCCTCCCGTATCACCACGATCGAGGGTCCGAGTGGACCTGTTGATGAGGCGTTCCCGCCGATGGCGGTGTCGGTCAGCCTGGCCGACGACATCGACATCTCGCGTGGCGACACCATCGCCAGGCCCAACAATCAGCCGCGTGTGGCGCAGGAATTCGACGCCACCGTGTGCTGGATGGCCGATGGATTGTCGCTGGAGCCGGGACGCGATTACCTGATCAAACACACCACCCGCACGACTCGGGTGAAGGTCACGGCGCTGGACTACCGGCTCGACGTCAACACATTGCATCGCGACAAGACGGCGACTGCGCTCAAACTCAATGAGCTGGGCCGTGTCTCGCTACGCACCCAGGTGCCGCTGCTGCTCGACGAGTACAGCCGCAACTCGGCGACCGGCTCGTTCATTCTCATCGACCCGACCACCAACGGCACCGTTGCGGCGGGGATGATCCTGCCGTTCGTCTCGGCGCGTACCTCCAGTCCGAATACCGTGCGCCACGAGTCGCTGTGCAATGCAGACGACCGGCTGTCACAAGGCCGGACCGTGTGGTTCACCGGGCTGTCCGGATCGGGCAAGTCGTCGGTGGCGATGCTCGTCGAGCAGAAATTACTCGAAAAGGGCTGTCCCGCCTATGTTCTGGACGGCGACAACCTGCGGCACGGGCTGAACGCCGATCTGGGGTTCTCCATGGCGGATCGCGCCGAGAACCAGCGCAGGCTGGCTCATATCGCCGCCATTCTCGCCGACTCGGGACAGGTCGTGCTGGTTCCCGCCATCAGCCCCTTGGAGGAGCATCGCGCGCTGGCGCGGCGGCTGACCAACGAAGCCGGCCTCGACTTTTTCGAGGTGTTCTGCGACACCCCGCTCGAGGACTGTGAGAGCCGCGACCCGAAGGGGCTGTACGCCAAGGCGCGAGCCGGTGAGATCACCCACTTCACCGGGATCGACAGCCCGTATCAGCGGCCGAAGAAGCCAGACATTCGGCTCACGCCCGATCGCACGCCGGATGAGCTGGCGGCCATGGTGATCGAGCTGCTGGAATCCAGGCGATGACCGATCATGACGTTGCCGCCAGGTTGGCTACGGCGGCAGGCGAGCTGCTGCTCGGCGTGCGCGCCGAGCTGGCCGACGCCACTGCGGCGGAGCGGAAGGCCGCGGGGGACAAGCGATCCCATGACTTCCTGATGGAGGCGCTGGCAGCCGAGCGACCCGGGGACGCCGTGCTGTCCGAGGAAGGCGCCGACAACCCCGTGCGGCTCACGGCGGAGCGGGTGTGGATCGTCGACCCACTCGACGGCACGCGCGAGTTCTCAGAACTGGGCCGTGACGACTGGGCCGTGCACGTCGCGCTGTGGCAGTCCGGTGAACTCGTCGCGGGCGCGGTCGCGCTTCCGGCGCAAGGGATTACGCTCGCCACGCCGTCCGTGACATCGCCACCTGCCACCGCGGACAAGCCGCGCATCGTGGTGTCGCGCACCCGGCCACCGGCAATCGCGCTCGCCGTGCGTGACGCACTGGACGGCGTGCTCGTCGAAATGGGTTCGGCAGGCGCAAAGGTCGCTTCGGTGATCCAGGGGCTTTCCGATATCTACGTGCACGCGGGCGGCCAGTACGAATGGGATTCGGCTGCACCCGTCGCGGTGGCCCGCGCGGCCGGGCTGCACACGTCGCGCATCGACGGTTCGCCGCTGGTCTATAACCGCCGCGACCCATTGCTGCCCGATCTGGTCGTGTGCCGACCGGAGTTCGCAGAGGCGGTGCTCGCCGTCACGGCGTGATGACGCACAGTACGCTCGGGCGCGTGAGCAATCCGACCCTGCGCGTCCTCGCTGATCTGCCTCGGGAGCCCGTTAGCCTGGCGGAATCGACGCTGATCCTGATCGACTGTCAGAACACGTACACGCGCGGTGTGATGGAGCTCGAGGGCGTGCAAGAAGCTCTCGACGAGGCCGCCGCGCTGCTTGACCGGGCGCGTTCTGCGGGCATCCCGATCATCCACATCCAGCATGACGACGGCCCCGGCTCGCTGTACGACATCGAGGGCGAGAGCGGCGCGATCGTGACGCGGGTGGCCCCGCGGAACGGCGAGCCCGTGGTGGTGAAGAACTATCCGAACTCGTTCGTGCAGACGGATCTCGATGAGGTGTTGAAGACCGCCAACGCCTCGCACCTGCTGCTCGCCGGCTTCATGACGCACATGTGCGTGAACTCCACCGCCCGTGGCGCATTCAACCTCGGCTATTCGCCGACGGTCGTCGCCTCGGCGACGGCGACCCGCGCGCTGCCCGGATTGGGCGACTCCTCGGTGTCCGCAGAGGCGATGCAGGCCGCCAGCCTTGCCGCGATGGCCGACCTGTTTGCGGTCGTCGTTCCCGGCGCTAACGACATCCCTGGGTAACCTGCGCGCTCACCCTGGCCAGGTACTCGTGCTCGGCGCATAGCGCAGGGCCGCCGCAGGAGGCAGTGGAGAGAGTTCATCGGTGGTGATCGCATCGAGCATCAGGGCCATGTATCGCCGCCAGCCGTCGCTGCCGAGATCCATTGTCCAGAGCACACTGTTCAGCATCGCGACGATCCGCGGTAGGTCATCGGCGACCAGGTCGGCACGAACCTGGCCAGCCTGCTGCGCGCGCCCGGTGAGGTCCTCCATCGCTTCGTAAAGCTCAATGGACACATCGGGAGTCAGTGAGCCCGCCTTGCGTGCGGCCGCCAGAATATTGTGTTCGCGAGCGCCCAGTGACAGCGCGGCCTCGATCAGGTCGGTAAGCCCGCGAAGCGGGTCCTCGGCACGGCGGGCTTGCTCGACGACGGGTGACAGGTCCTCGGCGATGCTCTGATCAAGGGCCGCCCGGACGAGGTCGCCTTTGGTCGGAAACCTCCGGTACAGCGTGCGTTCGCCGACCCCGGCCCGACGGGCGATGGCCTCGATGGGGACGTCCGGCCCCAGCTCGCCGTAGACCTCGCGCGCGGCTCGCAGGATGCGCTCCGCGTTGCGCGCGGCATCGGCTCGCAATGGCCGGTCGGCAACCGTTGTCACTCGGTCAGGATAGCAAGTGGCAGTTGACTGCCACTATGGTTCGGATCTACGCTCAACTGACTTGGCAGCCAACTGACACTTGATCGGAACGGCCAATGACCTCAACTACTTCCGGCGTCGACTCCGACACGGATCTGCCCGTGATTCCGGCCCCGCGTGCCCCTGGGTGTCCACTCGCACCACCCGCCGAGTTCGTCGGATGGAGGGAGGAGGCCGGGCTGCGACGCGCGATGTATCAGGGCCAACCGGCCTGGGTGGTGAGCCGATACCCAGACATCAGAGCCGCGCTCGTCGACGCACGCCTGTCCGCCGACACCATTCCGGACTCGATCATGCCGAAGGGCACTGACGACCACACACCCGTGATGTTCGCGCGTACCGATGATCCCGAGCATCAACGGTTGCGACGCATGATGACTAGCGTCTTCACTTTCAGGCGTACCAATGCGATGCGCCCGCAGATTCAGGAACTGGTCGACCAACACTTGGACGCCATGATCGCCAACGGGCCGCCGGCCGACCTCGTGCGCGATTTCGCTTTGCCCGTGCCGTCTTTGGTGATCGCACTTCTACTGGGAGTGCCGCCGGATGACCTCGAGTTCTTCCAGCAAAACACCACGGTTGGCATGGACATGAAGACATCTGACGAGCAGAGGGCCCAGGCCTTCGGGGAAATGTATCTCTACATACTGGAGTTGGTGGATCGCAAAGCGCACAGTCCCGGCGACGACCTGATCAGCCACCTTGTCACCGACTACGTCGGGACCGGGCAGCTCAACCGTGAGACCGCAGCCATGACGGGTGTGATCATGATGCAGGCGGGCCACGAAACCACAGCCAACATGATCGCGTTGGGAACGGTTGCGTTACTGGAGCATCCAGAGGTTTTTGACCGACTCGGCCAGTCCGATGACCGAGCCGTCATCGCGAATATCGTCGAGGAGCTGATGCGCTATCTCACCATCGTGCACAGCCAGGTGGATCGGGTGGCGACCGAAGACCTGACGATCGGCGGGCAGCTGATCCCCGCCGGCGACATGGTCGTGATGAACCTGCCTGCAGGGAACTGGGATAGCGATTTCGTCGACAACCCGGAAATGCTGGACGTGGACCGAAATGTCCGTGGACACTTGGCCTTCGGCTACGGTGCGCATCAGTGTATTGGACAGAATCTCGCCCGAGTTGAGATGCAGTCCGCATTCGCCACGCTGGCAAGGCGCTTGCCAGGACTGAGACTGGCGGTCACGCCGACCGAACTGAGGTTCAAGGGCGAATCCGATATCTACGGCATGAAAGAACTGCCGGTCACGTGGTGACATCGACGAACGACCTGTGGTTCGACGATCGCGTCGCCGTCATCACCGACGCTGGGGAGGTCTTGGATAGCTGAGCTCTTCGGAACGATCATGACGGGTGACTAGCCTGGCTGCATGTCGACCACGCCCTCGACCCAAGTCACCAGGCTGCGCGAGATGCAGGACACGTCGCGAGACAGTCTCGACGAACTCCTCGACAGCACACCGCTGGCGACAATCGCGCTAGTGCGGGACGGCCATCCGGTGGTGTTTCCCACGGGCTTCGCCCG
>JAVXWV010000535.1:0-3081 GCA_032230775.1 Mycobacterium sp.
GGTGCTTCTCGACGACGATCCGGCGCGCCAGGTCCAGGCCGAGGCCGGTGCCCTCGCCGAACGGCTTGGTGGTGAAGAACGGGTTGAAGACGTTCCCGATGACGTCCGCTGGAATCCCGGGACCGTCGTCGCAGATCTCGACGCGAATCATCTCTTCGTTCTCGCGCATCGTGCGCAGCGTCAGCGTGCCGTGTCCCTCCATCGCCTGAATGGCGTTGTCGATGATGTTGGTCCATACCTGGTTGAGATCACCTGGGTAGCAAAGCAATTCGGGCAGCGTGTGGTCGGTGTCCTTGACCAGCTTGACCGTGCCGTCCTTGCCGACCTTGTCGCCGAACATCATGATCGTGCTCTTCAGCAGGTCGTGGACATCGGCGCTCTGATACTCCGCGCGGTCCATCTGTGAGTACTGCTTGGCCCCGGCCAGCAGCGCGGAGATCCGCTTGCTCGCCTCGGCGATCTGGTTCATCAGCAGCTCGGTCTCGATGGTGTAGCGCAGCCAACCGATGGCCCCCTGCAACGACGCCGTCGCGTCCACCTCGTCGACCGATGCCGAAACGCGTTCGAGCCAGTCGATGTCCAGCCCGGCGTCGACGAACGTCGGTGCGTACTCCCATGCGCCGACGATCTCGCGGTCCTCGAGCCAGTCGCCGATCTGCTCCTCCCGATCAGACGCCTCCAACGCATTGAGTTCGACCGACTTGGACTTCGCGACCTGCTCGGCGACCTCGTCCTGGATGCTGACCAGCACGCGTAGCGCCTCGGGGCTGAATTTGCCGTCGGCAAGCATCGCCAGCTTGTGTCGCATACCAGCGACCTTCTCGCGCAGGTCCGCGACCGCGCGCGCCGTCGCCGCGGCCGGGTTGTTCAGCTGGTGGGTGAGCCCGGCCGACAACTGGCCGAGCGCCAGCAGCTTCTCGCGCTGGCCGATGATCTGACGCTGCCGCAGTCCGCCGACCATGTGTCCCTCGAGAAGGTGCACGGCCATGGGGAACTGTGTCTTCATGAAGGTGGCGAACGCGTCGGCGTCCAGCACAAAGAACCGTGACGGCTTGGTCACCCGCACCGATGCTTCGTAACGGTGGTTCTCGCCGGGTACGTAGGCCGACCACGCTCCGCAGTAAACGCCGCGCTGGGAGGTGCGGCCGGTCTCGATGTCCGCGCCACCCGAGCGCCTCGACATCACCACCTCGCCGTCGAGCAGGACGTAGAAGCAGGTCGCAGGGTCGCCCTCGATGCAGACCGGCCCCGGTTCGAAGCTCTGGATGTGCCCGTTGTCGCACAGCATCTGCAACTGCTCGTCGGACAGCGCCTCGAACAGGAACAGCGTCCGCAATTCGTCAGGCAGACACGTGTTTCCTAAACCGCCCATGATCCGCTCCTAGGCCTCGGCCAAATACCGGTGCACCAACATCACCGCCATCGACCCTTCGCCGACGGCGGCGGCCACCCGTTTGGCTGACTCGGCACGCACATCCCCTGCAACAAACACACCGGGCACACTTGTTTCCAAGTGATGCGGCGGACGCTCCAGCGACCAGCCACTGACTTCCCTGAGGTCGGGGCCGGACAGGATGAATCCATGGTCGTCCTTGGCAATCACGTCCAGCCATTCGGTGCGCGGCTCGGCGCCGATGAAACAGCACAGCCGGTCGGCAGTCACGGTCTCCTTCTCGCCGGACTGCCTGTCGAGCAACACGAGGCCGATGAGGTGGTCGTCCTCGCCGAGCGTGTCGACCACTTCGGTACAGGTGCGGACGGTGATGTTGTCGTTCTTCTCGATCTGCTGGATCAGGTAGTACGACATCGACGTCTCCAGCGACGGGCCGCGCACGAGCATCGTCACCGATTTCGCCGTGCGCGACATGAACATCGCCGCCTGCCCCGCCGAGTTCGCGCCGCCAACGATGTAGACGTCCTCGCCTTTGCACTCGGAGGAGTCGGAGACGGACGCTCCGTAAAAGACGCCGCGACCCACATAGTTGCATGCGGCGTTGTCCGGGTCGTCCCAGCACCCGGTGACCTGCAGCTGCCGGTACTCGACGCCGGTGGCGAGGATGACGGCCTGCGCGCTGACGCTGCCGCCGTCCTCGAAATCGATCGTTCGCGCGGTGCCGCTGTCCCCGGCCTGCAGCCTGACCGCCTTACGGGTGGTGATGACCTCGGCGCCGAAGCGCTCGGCCTGGCGGCGCGCCGACGTGGTCAACTCGGCGCCAGAGACGCCGGTGGGAAAGCCGAGATAGTTCTCGATCCTGGAGCTGCGGCCGGCCTGGCCGCCCGTGGTCGTCTCCTCGATCAGAACGGTTTTCAGGCCCTCCGAGGCGCCGTACACCGCGGCCGCGAGGCCGGCAGGTCCGCCGCCGATGACGGCGAGTTCGTACATCTCCATCGACGGGTTTGTCGAAAGGCCCAGCATCGAGGCCAGCTCGGTGTCCGTCGGCTCGACGAGCGTCTCGCCCTGCTCGGTGATGACGACCGGGAGCTGATAACCGTCGAGGCCCGCAGCGTCGAGCAGCTGCTTGCCCTTCGCTTCGTCGGCCATGAACGAGCGGAACGAGTGCTGGTTACGGGCCAGGAACTGACGCACCGCCCACGACCGCTCATTCCAGCGGTGCCCGATCACCTTGGTGTGCGGAATGGCCCGGTCGCCGGTTGCATGCCACTCCTCGAGGAGGCCGTCGATCACCGGGTAGAGCTTCTCCTCGGGCGGATCCCACGGCTTGAGCAGGTAGTGATCCAGGTCGACGACGTTGATGGCGTCGATCGCCGCATGCGTGTCGGCGTATGCCGTCAGCAACACACGGCGGGCCAGGGGGTAGGTGTCCATCGCCTCTTCGAGGAACTCGATGCCGCTCATCTGCGGCATCCGGTAGTCGGCGACGAATACTGCGACGGTGTCACCGCGCAGCTTGAGTTCATTGAGGGCTACGAGAGCGTCCGGGCCGGATTCGGCGCGCACGATGCGGTAGCGCTCGCCGTAGTGGCGGCGCAAGTCGCGGGCGACGGCGCGGGAAACCGCGGGGTCGTCGTCGACGGTCAGTATTACGGGGTTTCGGGGAGCAGAGACCGGTCCAGTCATCG
>JAVXWV010000540.1:0-14642 GCA_032230775.1 Mycobacterium sp.
CTGCGCGTGGGCCGAAGCGACCGGCGGCGCGCTCGACCCGGCACAGCGGCGGCGGGTCTTGCGGGCGATCGCGCGCGGATATCTCGACGTCGGCGCCGGCCTGGCGAGTCGGCCGATGCGACGGCCGCTCCCGGTAGCGATCCCGACCGCTCCGGATTCGAAGCTAGCCCGTGAGGCCGAGAGCGCGGCCCGCGAGCAGGGCATCGCGCTGGCTGGGCACGGCTACCGAACCTGGTTGCTCGGCCACGCACTTGCGTGCCAGGACCGGCAGGTCCTCGACCCTGAGTTGTTCTACGTCGCAGCGCTGCTGCACGACGCCGGCATAGTCCGAGTCGTTACCTGCGAGGACTTCACGATTCGGTCTGCACGGGTGGTGTCCGAGGTCGTGGCGCGGGTACGGCCCGACGACTCCAGTCTCGCAACGTCATTGGGCGATTCGGTGGTCGCCCATGCCACGCCGGGGCTGAGCGCCGACATCGATCCGATCGGCTTCTACGTCCAGGTCGGTGCGATGGCCGATCTCGCCGCGTTGCGGCGCTGGGACCTGCCCCGGGGCTACACCGGCTCGGCGTACCGTGCCCATCCCGCCAACGATGTGTTCGGCGTTGTGGCGGCGGCGATCAGCGCAGAAGCGCGGGCCGTACCCCGCGGCCGCTTCGCCATGCTGCGCCGGTCCGGAATGTCGCTCATGGTGAGATTCTCACCGAACCGGCAATTCGAATAGGAGCTCTCATGTCTGAGCGGATGGGCGCGGCGGCGCGGACGGCAGTTGCGGTGGCGGCGGCCCTCGTCGGCGTCGGCGCGGTTTCGCTGGCGCTGTTGGTGGCGGGCATGCGCTGGAAGCTGCCTGCCGTGCTCGACATCGTGCGGCGCCTCAACCGATCGTTGACGAACCCGCGGGTGATGCGCACCGCGGGCACCGACGCGACGCACACGTCAGTCATTCAGCACGTTGGGCGCACGTCTGGCCGGGCCTACGAGACGCCGGTCGACACCATCGCGGCCACGACCGGCTTCCTGATCGCACTGCCCTACGGAACCCGCGCCGACTGGGTGCGCAACGTGCTGGCTTCAGGGTCGGCGACCGTGGTCACGCGTGGCGAGCGTGTCGACGTCGACCGGCCGAGCATCGTGGCCACCGTCGATGTGGAGGGACAGATCCCCGCCAAGACCCTTCGAACGCTGCGGTTGTTCGGTGTCAACCAATGTCTGCATCTCGAAAAATTGTGAATCTGGTCGACCCCGCCAATCCACCGAGCCGCAAGGCTCCGCTGGTGTGGGCGATCGGCGCGGCCATTCCGTGGCTGATGCTGGCAGTGGGCCAGGTGGTGTGGTTCACCCTCGACCGACGCTTGGGCTGGCTGCATTTGGTCGCCGCGACCGTCACGGTCCTCGGCTTCGTCGTCTTCGTGGCCGTCGTGCCGCTGTGGCGTTATCGCGTGCACCGCTGGGAGATCGGGCCGAAGGCTGTCTACACCCGCACGGGCTGGCTGGTGCAGGAGCGCCGGATCGCGCCGATCTCGCGGGTGCAGACGGTCGACACCGAACGCGGCCCGCTTGACCGGCTGTTCGGTCTCGCCAATGTCACGGTGACGACGGCCTCCTCGGCGGGCGCGGTGCGCATCGTCGCGTTGGATTCCGACGTCGCCGACCGGGTCGTCGCGCAACTCACCGACATCGCCGCGATCGGTGCGGAAGACGCGACGTGACCACCCGAAGACGAGCGCGAGTGAGGATCGCAGCGAGGAACGAGCGAGGACCGGAGCGAGCGGGAGTCGAGGCATGAGCACTGGCGACCGGCCGGCAGCCGAAGATCAGGTGTGGCAACGGCTCAGCCCCCGGATGCTGCTGGTGCACCCGGTGCACGAGGTGCTTCGCCAGATACCGCTGCTGATCGGGTCGGTGGTACTCGGCTCGGCGACCGGCAATCCCATGTGGACGCTGTTCGGGCTCGTGCTCATCGTTGGATATGGCGTGGCCCGGTGGTTCACCACCACCTACAGGATCGACACCGAACAGGTTCAGCTACGGACGGGTGTGCTTCAGCGCAACGTTCTTTCGGTGCCGCGCAACAGGATTCGCTCGGTGTCGACCGACGCGCGGCTGTTGCACCGGTTGCTCGGGTTGACAGTGCTGCGGGTGAGCACGGGTCAGGAGGCCAAGGGCGACACTGCGTTTGCGCTCGACGCCGTGCAGGCCGAGCAGGTCCCTAGTCTGAGGGCGATCCTGCTGGCGGATTCGCTTGCACCTGCCGTTGAAGGGGCGTCCGAGCCGGGCAGGGAGTTGGCCCGCTGGCAGCCGTCCTGGCTGCGGTACAGCCCCTTGAGCTTCACCGGGCTGGCGATGCTCCTTGCCGCGGTCGGCGTGGCATATCAGGCGGGAGTCGGTGCGGCGCTGCAGAATTCACGGATTGCACAATCCGGGGTGGATGTGGCGGAGCGCTTCGGGGTGGTAGCGAGCGTGGTGGTGATCTCGGTTGTGGTGCTGGTCGCGTCCGTCGTGCTGTCAGTACTGCGGTCGTTGGTGACGTACGGGAACCTTGTGCTTCGTCGTGACGCGGACGCGTTGCACCTCGAGCACGGGATGCTGCGGGTGCGCGAGCAGACGTATGACATGCGCCGGTTGCGTGGTGGAACCCTGCGAGAGCCGTTGCTGGTGCGGCTGTTCGGGGGCGCCCGGCTGGATGCGGTGATGACCGGCGTGGGCGGCGCCGGCGAGGCGTCGCTGCTGCTGCCGCCGTGTCCCCGGGCGACGGCCGAGACGGTGCTGGCGGAGTTGATCGCCAGGCCCGAGGCAGTCACCGGCGCGCTGCGCGGGCACGGCGCGGTGGCGACGCGCAGGCGCTGGACTCGGGCGCTGGCACTACCTGCGGTGCTGCTGGTCGCGATGGTCGCGCTGTATGCATGGACGCCGGTGTGGATGTGGTCGGTGTTGGCGGTCTTGGCCGTGTGCTGCGCGCTGCTGGCATTCGACCGGTCGCGGGCATTGGGGCATCGGGTGGACGCGCAGTGGCTGGTGGCACGGGCGGGCAGCCTCGACCGGCGGCGAGACTGCATCGCCGCGGCGGGAATCATCGGATGGACTGTGCGCCAGACGCTGCTGCAAAGGCGGGCAGGAGTGGCGACGTTGATCGCTGCCACCGCCGCGGGGGTGAAGAGCTATCGGGTGATCGACGTTCCGGCGGAGCTGGCGTGGTCGATCGCGGGCTCGGCGTCGGCCTGGGTCGCCGAAAGCGAGTGGGCTACGACTTGACGGGTTCGGCGATCAGCTCGCCACGCTGAATCTGCGTGGAGAGGTCGTCGCGAAGGACGGCGGCGAATCGAATCCGTCGGCAAATTCGGTCCTGACGAACTGATGCTCGCGCTCCACCTGGACAGGCCACCGCATCACGCCGCACACCCTGGCGAGCAGAACGAACGGCATCACGAGTAGCTGAAGGATGAAATCGGCCAGCGACAGGGTGATCACGACCACGGCCGCGAGCAGTATCAGCACCGCCTTGCCCGCCGTGACGACGAGCCAGAGCAGCAGACCGACGATCGTCAGAATCGCGTTCAGAACAGGGTTTCCTGACGATTTCGACTCCGCGCCTTCGTTCGCGGGCGTCGCGTCGTCATCCGGCTTGTCGCTGTCCGGCGTGCTGTGCCAGATCGACCGCACCGAGAGCGCCCGACGCCAGGGAAACCATCGCCTGCGCACCGTCCACGCCTTGCCTTCGGGATCGGTCACCGTGGATTGACCTGTCATGCGGCGATTATGGCTGCTACGTCACAATCGAGGACATGATTACCGGCCTGGCACATAGTGGCGTGTGCGTTCCCGACTGCGAGGCCGCGGTGGCCTACTACCGCGACGTGCTGGGATTCACGGTGCTCTCGCCGCCGTACGTGATGGATGGCGACGCCATCCGCGCCGACATGGGCGAGCTGTTGGCCGATCCGGCGATGAAGGCTGCGATCGTGGGGTTTGGCGACGACGGCGACCGGGTGCTCGAGGTCATCGAATACCTGCGCGCCGACGGGCGTGACACGCGGCGGGCCGCAGGCCTTGCCGACCCGGGGCTGACCCACGTCGGACTGATCTGCGACAACCTGGACGAGACTCGGAAATCATTGGAGGCCAAGGGGGTCCACTTCCTGGTGGACGGGATCGCCGATCTTGCAGGGGTGCGCACCACATGGTTTGCCGATCCCTGGGGTGTGGTCTTCATTCTCGTCGAGAAGGGCAGGCCCGAGCGCCCGTACTTCGCACAATTCGGCTAGCCCCCGAGTTGCGCTGATTCGTTCGCCGTTTACTGTCGGGCCATGGCTATCGGTGGTGTGCTCTTCGACATCGATGGCGTCCTGGTGACGTCGTGGAAGCCGATAGAGGGTGCGTCAAAAACATTGCGGACACTGTCCGAACACCAGATCGCCTGCTCGTACCTCACCAACACCACAACGCGTACCCGCGTGCAGATCGCCGAACTGCTCACCGAAGCAGGCATGGCTGTGCGCTCCGACGAGGTCATCACCGCGGCGGTGCTCACCGCGGACTACGTCCGCAGTCGCTATCCACACGCGCGGTGCTTCCTGGTCAACAGCGGGCAGATCGCCGAAGACATGCCGGGCATCGACATCGTCTACTCGAGCGAGTTCACCGGGCCGAAGGCCCCGGACACCCCCGACGTGGTGCTGCTCGGCGGGGCAGGGCCGGAGTACAGCCATCTGACGCTGTCGTGGGTCTACGACTGGATGGCGCAGGGGGTGCCGGTGGTCGCGATGCATCGCAGCACCGCCTGGACGACGACCGACGGGTTGCGGGTCGACACCGGCATGTACCTGATCGGGATGGAGGAGACGTCCGGCCGCAAGGCCACCGCCGTCGGGAAGCCTGCGCCGGAGGGATTCCTCGCGGCCGCAAGCCGTCTCGGCGTCGATCCGGACGAGATGTACATGGTTGGCGACGACCTCAACAACGACGTACTCGCCGCCCAGGTGGTCGGGATGGTCGGCGTGCTGGTACGCACCGGCAAGTTCCGCCAGGACACTCTGGACCGTTGGGCCGCAGACGAATTCGCGATGCAGCCCAACCATGTGCTCGACTCGGTGGCAGACCTGCCGGAGTTGCTCGGGCTCTAGCTCTCGATGAGTTTTCGGGGTTCCGCCGGTCTGTATCTGCATGACCCAAGAACAGATGAACGCAGCCGCCACTGTGAACGCCCCCGTTGAGACGGTTTTCGACGTGCTGGCCGACCCGACGACGCATCAGGCCATCGATGGCACCGGATGGGTGCGGGAGTCCCTCGACGGCAAGCGGCTGAGCGGAACGGGGCAGGTCTTCCGGATGGCGATGTACCACGAGAACTACGGGGGCATGCACTACGAGATGGCCAACAGGGTCGAGGTGTTCGAGCCGCCGCGCGCGATTGCCTGGCTGCCGGGCCAGGGCGACGACGATGCCGCTCTCGAGTTCGGTGGATGGTTCTGGCGGTATGACTTGACGCCGGTGACCCCGTCACAGACCGAAGTCACGCTGACCTACGACTGGTCGAGAGTGCCGCCGCAGTTGCGCGAGCACATCCAGTTCCCGCCGTTCGACGCTAAGCACTTGGACAACTCGCTGAAGCATCTGGCCGAGCTGGCGCAGGCGCGACGCTAGGCCCGCAGCTCCCGCACCGCTTCGATGCGGGCCTTGAGTTGATCAGTTGTAGCCGCCGCCATGGGCGGGCCGCCACAGATGCGGCGCAGCTCGTTGTGGATCCAGCCGTGCGGCTTGCCCGTACGGTGATGAGCGATCGACACCAGCGCGTTGAGCTCGCGTCGAAGCTCCCGCAGCTGCCCATGCATCGACGGCCGCGGCACGTCGCCGGAGGCCGTCCGCTTAGTCAACTGCTCTTCTTGCCTGCGCCGCAACAGGTCTCGCATCTGGTTCGTATCGAGCAGACCGGGGATGCCGAGATAGTCGGCCTCCTCGTCGCTGCCCGCCGGGGTCGCGGTGCCGAACGACGAGCCGTCGAAGATCACCTGGTCCAATTCGGCGTCCGCGCCAAGCGACTCGAAGCCGTTGTCCAATTCGCCGGGCTCGGACCTGCGCCGCTCGACAAACTCTTCGTCGCCCTCGGTCTCCCTATGCGGCTTGCCAAGTACGTGGTTGCGCTGGGTTTCCATCTCACTTGCCAGCAGCAGCAGGTTGGGCACCGACGGCAGGAAGATGCTCGCCGTTTCGCCGGGCCTGCGGGACCGGACGAATCGACCGATCGCCTGTGCGAAGAACAGTGGCGTGGACGCGCTCGTCGCGTAAACCCCGACGGCCAGCCTTGGCACGTCGACGCCCTCCGACACCATCCGCACCGCGACAAGCCAGCGGCCGGTGCCGGCCGAGAATTGGCTGATGCGATCCGAGGAACCGGGGTCGTCGGAGAGCACCACCGTCGGCGCCTCACCGGTGATCTTGGTGAGCAACTCGGCGTAGGCGCGGGCTGTCGTTTGATCGGAGGCGATGATCATGCCGCCGGCGTCGGGGACATGCTGGCGCTTCTGCTGCAGCCGGGTGTCGGCCGCCGCGATGACCGCGGGCATCCATTCGCCCGCCGGGTTCAACGCTGTCCGCCACGCGCGGGCGGTCTGCTCGGCATTGAGCGGCTCGCCGAGGCGTGCCGCGTGTTCCTCGCCCGCACTGTCCCGCCAGCGCGCCTCCCCCGAGTACGCCAGGAACACCACGGGGCGGACCACGCCGTCGGCAAGGGCCTCCGCGTAGCCGTAGGTGTGGTCGGCCTGCGAGCGCAGCATCCCTTCGCCGTCGGGCTCGTAGTTGACGAACGGGATCGGGCTGTCGTCGCTGCGAAAGGGGGTACCGGTGAGAGCGAGCCGTCGCGCCGCATCTTCAAAGGCCTCACGGATGGCCTCGCCCCAGCTCTTCGCGTCGCCGCCGTGGTGGATCTCGTCGAAAACGACAAGGGTGCGGTAATTCTCGGTGCGCACCCGGTGTCGCGTGGGGTGGCTGGCCACCTGCGCGTAGGTGACGACGACGCCGTGGTACTCCGACGACGTCTGCGCTGACGAGTTGGTGAACTTCGGATCCAGCGCGATACCCACGGTTGCGGCGGCCCGGGCCCACTGCGTCTTGAGATGCTCGGTCGGCACGACGACGGTGATCCGCTCGACGGTATCGTCGGCAAGCAGCTCTCCGGCGATGCGAAGGGCAAACGCCGTCTTGCCTGCGCCCGGAGTGGCGACAGCAAGAAAATCCCGTGGTCTGGCGCCAAGGTACCGCACCAGTGCCCGACGCTGCCAGCTTCGCAAAGCCTGGGTGTCGGGCGCTGCAAAAGCCCGCACCCAAAGCTCCTCACTGATCGAGGAGCAGCCTAGCGCAAGGGATTACGTGCGCGCACGTTTCGGCGTGTCGCTATCGGAGTGTCATTCGACGAGGAAGTTGTCGTTCTTGATGAACCATTCGCGACGCTCGTCGTCGGTCATGTCGGCCAGGTGGGCGAAGCCTTCGAAGTAGTGCTCGCGCGGCGCGCCGGGAGCAAACAGCATCAAGATCGACGTCGTCGCGTCGGCCTCGTTGCGAAAGCCGTGGATGCCGCCGGGCGGAACAAAGAGGAAGTCGTTCGGGTGCCCGTCGATCCAGTCGTTCCCGTCGTACAGCTTCACTGTTCCCGACAACACGAAGAACGCCTCTGACATGGCGCGGTGGAAGTGCGGGCCCGGCCCGCCGCCCTTCGGTGAGATCTCCACGCGGTACAGCCCATAGTCGCCGTTGGTGGCTTGTTGGTTCGCCAGGTAGTGGTACTTCACGAGGCCGAACGAGTCGTAGTCCGGTGGCGCGTCACCGCGGCGTAGCCGGGCGCTGACCTCCGGCTGGTCCTTGGTGTACCGGGGCGGGGGATAGGGCGGCACGACGAGTGACATCGCATCCCACAATGCCATAGCTGTTCACACCGGAACGTCGCCGTATTGACAGCTTCTGTTCAGCCGCCGTGGCTAGCGTTCGCGCATGATCAGCCGGCGGGCGTTCCTCGCCACTGTTGCGGGTTCGGTGGCGGCGGTCGGCGTTGGTTTACCGCATGCGGCCGCAGCCCCGCCCGACCCGGACCCGGCGACCGTCGCTTCGCTCACTCGCAGCAGGACCCCTTCCGAGTGGGGCATGTCGCTGCCCGGTGTCGCCACGGCGTTCGCCGCCAGCGGCAAGCAGATTGCGCTGACGTTCGACGCGTGCAAGGGCGCCTGCGACGACACGCTGCTGGACACACTCGAGCGCAATGCCGTCCCCGCCGTGCTCTTCTTCTGCGGGAGATGGATCGACGCAAACCCCGGCCGCGCCGCGCAACTCGCGGCAAACCCGTTGTTCGACATCGGCAACCACGGCACTCGCCACGTCCCGCTGTCTGTAACCGGCCGCTCGGCGTATGGCATCGGCGGGACGAAGTCGGCCGACGAGGTGGTGGCCGAGGTATGGACCAACCACACCAAGATCACCGCGCTGACGGGCAAGGCGCCGACCTGGTTTCGTCCCGGCACCGCCCACTACGACGACGTCGCCGTCGAGATCGTTCGCGACCTCGGCGAAATTCCCCTCGGCTTCACTGTGAACGACGACCAGGGCGCGACGGCCTCCGCCGCTTCAGTCCGCTCCCGATTGGTCGGCGCGGCGGCTGGATCGATCGTGTTGAACCACATGAACCATCCCGAGTCGGGCACTGCCGCCGGAGTCAGCGACGGGATCACCGCACTGCGCGCAGCAGGCTGGGAGTTCGTTTCCCTCAGTGGCCGCACCGTGCGGTAACTGCCGGGAATTCCCACGCTGCGCACAGGGCTCGTACAGGTCGGCCACGCATAGTTTCCTTTCATGGACCCGGCCACTGTGCCGCTGACGTGGTCGACTGCACTTACCAGCTGGCAGTGGGACAGCGGCGCGGCCCTGCTGATCGTCGGAGGATGCGTCGCCTACGGCTGGGCATGGAGGCGTGCCGACGTGGTGACGCTGCGATCGGTGTGGTGCTTCGTGATTGGCGTGGCAACATTGATCGCGGCGACGATGAGCATGATTGGCGTCTACGCCCACGTGCTGTTCTGGGTCCGCGCGCTGCAGGTGTTGCTGCTGCTTTTCGTCGTGCCGTTCTTCCTGGCGATGAGCAGGCCGGTGACGGTGTTGCGGGGCGCACTCGGGCCCGCAGGCCGGGCCCGGCTGGACCGGTTGTTGGCGATGCGGGGGGCGCGGTTCGTCGCACACCCGACAACGACATCGGTGGCGATGCTCGGCACGCCGTGGTTGCTGTACTTGACGCCCTGGTATGTCGCGGCGTTGAAGCACAGTGACGTGGCGGCCGCGACCCGGATGCTGTTGGTACTGATAGGTTCCGGCTACTTCTACGCGCGGTTGCAGACCGATCCGGTGCCGCGCCGCTACTCGCAGTTGATCTCGCTTGTCATCAGCATCGTCGAGTCGATCGGCGACGGCCTGCTCGGCATCGTCCTGTGGCTTGGACCGCTGATCGCCGTCGACTACTACGCACAGGTCGGCAGGCACTGGGGCCCAAGCATGCGCATCGATCAATCGATTGGCGCGGGCATCCTCTGGCTCGTCGGCGACGCGCTCGGCGTTCCGTTCATCATTGTGCTGATGCGGATGTTCTCGGCAGACGAGAAGGTCCACGCGGACGCCGTCGACGCCCAACTCGACAACGCCTCAGAGGATTTCGCCGGGACGACGGCTCTGTGGTGGGAGAACGATCCTCAACTGCGCGATCGGATGGGCAGGCGATGACGGTGCCGCCGCTGGGCACGCTGTCGGTGTCCGGATTCGCCAACGCGTGGTTCCTGCTCGGCTTCATTGCGATCGCCGTGATGACGGTGATCTACGTGGTGGCATTGCGGGCTCGGCGCAGACGGGTGCTGCGGTTCGCGAATCTCGAACTGCTGCAGTCGATTGCCAGGCCGGCGCGGCGCCGTTGGCGCCACCTGCCCGCCGCACTGCTGGTGGCTTCGCTGGCGCTGCTGACCACGGCGATGGCAGGTCCGACGCATGAGGTGCGGGTACCCCGCAACCGCGCGGTGGTGATGCTGGTGATCGATGTCTCGGAGTCGATGGTGGCCACCGACGTTGCGCCGAACCGGTTGGCGGCGGCCAAAGAAGCGGGAAAGCGATTCGCCGACGAGCTGACGCCGGGAATCAACCTGGGCTTGGTCGAATTCGCGGGAACCGCAACGTTGTTGATGACACCGACCACGGACCGCAGTTCTGTCAAGGCCGCGATCGACGGCCTTCAGGCCGCTGAACGCACCGCGACCGGGGAGGGAATCTTCACGGCACTGCAGGCCATCGCGGCCACCACCACCGTCCTTGGCGGCGGCGACGGGCCACCGCCTGCGCGCATCGTCCTGGAGTCCGACGGAAAGGAAACCGTGCCTGGCGAGCCTGACGCACCGCGCGGCGCGTTCACCGCGGCTCACGCGGCCAAGGAACAGGGTGTGCCGATCTCCACGATCTCGTTCGGCACCCCGGACGGGACCGTCCACCTCAACGATCAAGACATCCCCGTCCCTGTGGACGACTCGACGTTGCAGAAGATCAGCGAGATCTCCGGAGGGCAGGCATTCCACGCGGGCAGCCTTGACCAGCTCAACTCCGTGTACGCCACACTGCAGCGCATCATCGGCTACCAGACGATTCCCGGCGATGCCAGCGCCGCATGGATCCGGCTTGGTGCGGTGAGTCTGATCGCGGCCCTGCTGGCCGCGGCGCTGCTGAACCGGAGGCTGCCGGACTGAACTTCAGACGGGCAGTCTGCGGTTGATGAGCAGGGCGAGCGCCGCTCCGATACCGGCGACGATGACCGCCAGCCGCAACCAGCCTGCGCTCGCAGAGCCGCGCACGATCTGAAAACCCATTTGGTCTTCGAGCGCGCTCAACTTGTTGTTGAGCTCGTCGATGGTTTCTGCGGTCGAGGTCTGCCCACCAGAGAGTTGCGCGACGGCCTTCATCGTGTCGTCGTCCACGGGCACAGGTATGGTCTCGTTCTTGACGGCCACATGGCCCGTCGCAGTGCCGAACGCGATGGTGGAGATCGGCACGCCTTGCGCCTTGGCGGCGCGGGCAGCGGTGTAGGCCCCGTCAGTGTTGTTGGGATTGTCGGGCTTGTTCTCCTTGCCGTCGGATAGCAGCACGATCCGGGCCGGTGCCGGTTGGTCGCCGGGTCCCATCAGCACTGCGTTGACGGTTTGAATCGCCTGCAGCGCAGCGAAAATCGCGCCTCCGGTGGCCGTTCTATCGTCGGGGCGCAGATTGTCGAGCGCCTTGACCGTTGCCTGGTGATCGGGATTGGGCGACACGAGCACATTGGCGGTTCCCGCAAATGCGATGAGGCCCAGATTCACTCCGGGTGTCACGTGCTCGGCGAACTGCTGCGCGGCCTGCTTGGCGGCGGCCAGCCGGTTGGGCGGGACATCGGTCGCCATCATCGACTGCGACACGTCGACGACGAGCATGATCACCGCGCGGTTCCGCGGAACGCGCACGTCCCGGCTCGGCTGGGCGAGCGCGATGGTCAACGGAAGCAGCGCAAGGAGTAACACGGCCATCGGCAGATGCCGCCACGGCGACGGCCGTGCCGGTGCAACCGAGGGCACCACGGCGAGGTCGGCGAACCGGCGCATACGTTGACGCCGGCGGCCCTGGGCGGCCAGGTAGACCGCCAACAGGACCGCCGGCGCCGCCAGCGCGAAGAGCCACACCGGGTCTCCGAACCCGGACAACGACAGCAGACCCAAGCCAGGAACCGTCACCGGATCACTGTGACGCCCGCGTCTGGCAATCAGCTGTGGCTCCGCCACATTCAGCCGACGGGAGCCACCACCGAAGTCAGCTCCTCCGACACCGTCCACAGCCGGCGCTGCGCGTCGGTGTCGTGGGACGCGACGCTGGACGCGACGACCTTCGGGTAGCCCCGCTGTTCGCCGAATCCGTCGGGGCCGAAGTACTGACCGCCGAGCACGCCGGGATCGGTTGCGGCGCGCAGCGTCGGGAGGGCGCCCATGTCGGCGTCCTGGAAGAGCGGTTCGACCAGCCTGGTGACCGCGCCGACGAGCGGCGGCAGATTGCGGGTCAGTTCTGTCCTCGATCCGCCGGGGTGGGCCGCGACGGCAATGGTGTTGGTGCCTTGCAGGCGGCGCTGCAGCTCGTAGGTGAAGAGCAGGTTGGCCAACTTGGCCTGCCCGTATGCGCCGACCCGGCTGTAGCTGCGCTCCCACTGGAGGTCGTCGAAGCGGATTCCGCGGCGGGCGAAGCGGTGGCCGACGCTGCTGACCGTCACGATGCGCGAACCCGGCGCCGCCAGCACGCGGTCGAGCAGCAGATTGGTCAACGCGAAGTGGCCGAGATGATTGGTGCCGAACTGCAATTCGAAGCCATCCTTGGTGGTCGACTTCGGCGTGAACATCACTCCGGCGTTATTGATCAGCAGGTCGATGGATTGGTACTTGGAGCGCAGTTCATCGGCGGCCGCGCGGATGGACTCCAGCGAGCTGAGGTCGAGCTCCTGTACCTCCACGCCGGCGCCGGGGGTGGCCCTGGTGATGAGGTCGGCCGCTGCCTTGCCCTTCTCGATGTTGCGCACAGCGAGCACGACGTGCGCGCCCTTGGCGGCGAGGGCGGCGGCGGTCTCGTAGCCGAGCCCGGTGTTGGCGCCTGTGATGACTACCGTGCGGCCGGTCTGGTCGGGAATGTCGGCGGTTGTCCACTTGGACATGTGGGTCTCCTGGTTAGAACGGTTAAACGGAGCGTGCGCCCCGGTTGGTTACGAATATACGGAACGCGCGCCCCGCTTTGCCCATTCCCGCGGTGTGATTCGGCTCAACCCGACCGGCCACGGCGCGCCAGCCCGCGACTTTCAGCCAACGGGACACACGACTCCAGTGAGCTCTTCGGAGACTGCCCACAGCCGGCGCTGGGCGTCCGTGTTGTTGACACCGGTGATGACGGCCGTGCGACCCGCCTGGTCGGGAATGTCGGCGGTCGTCCACTTGGTCATGGGAATCTCCTACAATCGGTTAAACGGGGCGGGCGCTCCGTTTGATTGCAACTATACGGAACTCGCGCCCCGCTTATCGATCTCGAGGTGATTAGACGTGGCTCAACCCGAACGGCCCCTGCGCGCCGACGCGGCCCGAAACCGTGCGCGCGTACTGGAAGCTGCCCTGGAAGCCTTCGCCGCCGACGGGTTGTCGGTACCGATCGACGAGATCGCCCGCCGCGCCGGCGTCGGAGCAGGCACCGTCTACCGCCATTTCCCCGCCAAGGAGGACCTGGTCGGGGCGGTGATCGCCGACCAGATGCAGCGCATCATCGACGGGGGACACGCACTGCTCGAAGCCGGCAACCCGGGTGAGGCGCTGTTCATCTTTCTGCGCTCGGCCGTGGAGTGGAGCGCCACGAACCGCGGTCTCGTCGACGCGCTCGCGGGCTCGGACATCGAGGTCAACGACGCCGAGCAACAGTTCAGGGACCTCCTTGGCGAGTTGCTGCGCGCGGCCCAACAAGCGGGCACCGCGCGAAAGGACGTCGGGGTGGCGGACGTGAAGGCACTCATGGTCGGACTGCAGGCGATACAGAGTTACAACGACGACGCAGCCGAGCGGCTGATGGAGGTCGTGCTGGACGGTTTGCGCGCTTGGTGAACGACCTTGCACTCTCCCTGGTCGAGTGCTAAAAATGACTTTGGCACTCGCGACCGGTGAGTGCTAGGTCGGGACGGTGAGGCAGGGGCCGCACGCGCGGAGCACATCCCCAGCCGTCCGTCGCGGGCACTGAGCCCGACCAAAGAACGTGCGATCCCCTAATCGGAGGAATCTCTTCGCAATGTCCAAGATAATTGCGTACGACGAAGAGGCCCGTCGTGGCCTCGAGCGGGGCCTTAACGCCCTCGCCGACGCGGTAAAGGTGACGCTGGGCCCCAAGGGCCGCAACGTCGTCCTTGAGAAGAAGTGGGGCGCCCCCACGATCACCAACGATGGCGTGTCCATCGCCAAGGAGATCGAGCTGGAGGACCCGTACGAGAAGATCGGCGCTGAGCTGGTCAAGGAAGTCGCCAAGAAGACGGACGACGTCGCAGGCGACGGCACCACCACCGCAACCGTGCTGGCTCAAGCGCTCGTTCGCGAGGGCCTGCGCAACGTCGCGGCCGGTGCCAACCCGCTCGGCCTGAAGCGCGGCATCGAGAAGGCCGTCGAGAAGATCACCGAGACGCTGCTCAAGTCGGCCAAAGAGGTCGAGACCAAGGAGCAGATCGCTGCCACCGCCGCCATCTCGGCCGGTGACACTCAGATCGGCGAGCTGATCGCCGAGGCCATGGACAAAGTCGGCAACGAGGGTGTCATCACCGTCGAGGAGTCGAACACCTTCGGCCTTCAGCTGGAGCTGACCGAGGGCATGCGCTTCGACAAGGGCTACATCTCGGGTTACTTCGTCACCGACGCCGAGCGCCAGGAAGCGGTCCTCGAGGATCCGTACATCCTGCTCGTGTCGTCGAAGGTGTCGACCGTCAAGGATCTGCTGCCCCTGCTGGAGAAGGTCATCCAGTCCGGCAAGCCCCTGCTGATCATCGCCGAGGATGTCGAGGGCGAGGCCCTTTCCACCCTGGTGGTCAACAAGATCCGCGGCAC
>JAVXWV010000748.1:0-5985 GCA_032230775.1 Mycobacterium sp.
GACGTTCCGGTACCGCTGCGGATGGTCGGCGGGCAGGCCGACGTATTCGTCAAGAGTGAAACCACGGACCTGCCGAAATGAGACCAGCCCGGCATCGCAGCGGGCCGCCAGTTCGTCGTAGATCGCCATCGGCGACGATCCGGTGGCCAGCCCCAGGACCGCGGCCGGTTCGCGATCGAGCAACGCGCCTATCGCGTCGGCCGCGACAACGACAATCTCCTTGGCGTCGGCCAGGATGACGACTTCCATCTACTTGTTCGCAGTGAAAAGGCTTGCACCGGAATCAATGTCCGCGCCCGAGGTAACCGCTTCGGACAGAATCACGTTCTCAGGCACGCGTTCGTCCATGACCACAACGGGGACAATGGGATTCAGCCCTCTGGCCTCGACCGACGGGACGTCGTAGGTGATGACGACCTGGCCCGCGGCGACATCATCGCCCTGACTGACATGAGCCGTAAAGCCTTCGCCGTCGAGTGCGACGGTGTCCAAGCCCAGGTGGACGAGGACGCCCACGTTATCCGGGGTCATCACGATGTAGGCGTGTGGCATCAACTTCAAGAGCTTGCCGCTGACCGGAGCGATCGCGTCGATCACTCCGCGCGGTGGGTCGATCGCTGCGCCGTAGCCCACCATGCCCGCCGAAAACACGGGGTCCGGGACATCCCCGAGCAAAACCGCACGCCCGGCGACGGGGGCGAGAACTGACGTCTGGGTCATTGTCGTGACTCCTTTGCTCTTGCGCACCAACAATACGAGCGTCGCCGAAAGACGGTCTCAAGTTCACATGTTCTCGTCTAAGCTTCCGCACAGCTTCGGCGCCGGGCGGCGTTCTTGCGGCAGAGAAGGGTCCCGAACATGAGCGATACAGCGAAAACCAAAGGGGCGCAGGAAAAGTCGGGTATGCGCATTCCAGGGTTCGCACAGTTGCAGCGCCTGGGCAAGAGCCTCATGCTGCCGATTGCGGTGCTGCCCGCGGCGGGAATCCTGCTCCGCCTGGGTCAAGACGATCTGCTGGGCAGAATCAAGGCTCCAGTCATCGGGCCGTTCTTCCACGCGATGAGCGCTGCCGGTGACGCCATATTCAGCAACCTCCCACTGCTGTTCGCCGTGGGCGTCGCCATCGGATTCGCCAGGAAGGCGGACGGTTCGACGGCATTGGCCGCCGTCGTCGGCTACCTCGTGGTGCAAGCGGTGTTCAAGACCATGTCGCCGATCGTCCTCGCCGGCGAGGTCGACAAGGCAGGCGACCAAGCCCAGATCAACTACAGCGTGTTCGCGGGAATCGTCGTCGGTCTGCTCACTGCGTGGCTCTTCGACCGCTACCACACCATCCAATTGCCCACGTACCTCGGATTCTTCGGGGGCAGACGTTTCGTCCCGATCGTGGTGTCGGTCGCCTGCCTGTTCCTCGCGTTCGCCATGAGCTACTGCTACCCGCTCTTCGATGCGGGGCTGACGGGCCTCGGCAAGTTCATCGGCGGCTCGGGCGCCCTTGGCGCATTCGTTTATGGGTTCGCCAACCGCATGCTGATTCCGCTCGGCCTCCATCACATCCCGAACTCGTACGTCTGGTTCCTCTACGGCGACTATCAGACTCCTGACGGCCACGTGGTCACCGGTGAACTCACCCGGTTCGCCGCCGGCGACCCGTCGGCCGGCATCCTGACCTCAGGGTTCTACCCGATTCTGATGTTCGGGCTCCCTGCTGCCGCTCTGGCCATGATCCACGTGGCGAACAAGAAACAGCGCAAGGTCGCGGTGGGCATCCTGTCGGCAGCGGCGCTGACCGCGTTCCTGACAGGGATCACCGAGCCGCTCGAATTCTCATTCATGTTCGTGGCGTTCCCGCTGTACGTCATTCACGCGGTGCTCACGGGACTCTCGCTAGCCATCGCCTACCTACTCGACATCCACCTGGGCTTCTCGTTCTCCGCGGGGCTGGCTGACCTCCTGCTATATGGCACGGCCCCAGCCGCGAAGAACATCCCCCTGCTCATTGGCATGGGCGTCGTGTTCTTCGTCGTCTACTACGTGCTGTTCCGGTTTGCGATCACGAAGTGGAATCTGAGAACTCCGGGACGTGAGCCGGAAACCGAATTCGAGGCGGAGGAAGAGGCAAACCTCGGTGACAGTGCCGATTCCGTCACTGCCGTTGCCGTCGGCGGCGCCGCGACTGCGACGATAACCGCACCAGCGCCCGCCGCGACCGACAGCAAGGCCGAGCAGTTGATCGCAGCGTTCGGCGGCCGGGAGAACCTCGTCAACGTCGACGCCTGCATCACGCGCCTGCGCATGGAGGTCGCCGACAAGAGCAAGGTGGATCAGGCTCGCCTGAAGAGTCTCGGGGCCGCGGGTGTCATCGAGGTCGGCAACAGCGTCCAAGCCGTCTTCGGCACAGATGCCGAGGCCCTGAAGAACGGCATCATCGAGATCCTCTAGAGGTGTTGGAGGACCCGACACAGTTGCTCGGTCACGAAGAGTGGCCGGTTATGCCGGGCCATTTTCGCTGCTCAGCCACAGCGGCTGACGCGGCCGAAAATTGGAGTACCGACATACTCTAGGCGCTTCGGCCTCGAGGGCCGATTGTCAGGCCAGGACCCAACACATCCGGTTGGGGGTTGCCGCAAAGGGACTGACATGGTCGAAACAGTGGAACGGGCCGATGTTGTTGAGCTGCCGCTTGCGCCCAAGAATCCGCTGCCGTACCGGCGCCAGTTGGCGGCTCTCAGGGAATTTCATACCGGGACAGAGTTGCTGCGCGATGCCGGCGGACGAGTGACGCGGTTCAGCTTGGGCCCCAGGTGGCTCATGCCAGAGATCGTCGTCGCAACGTCTCCGCAAGGAGGTCGCGACATCCTCGGGCGCACCGATGCATTCGTCGAGAGAACGACCGTTCATGCCGAGATGCGTAACCTGGTGGGCGAGAACCTGTTCGACGTTACTCACGAGCGGTGGCTCCCCCGCAAACGAATACTGCAGCCGATCTTCACCAAGCAGCGCGTCCGTGCTTTCGCCGGCCACATGGCCGAGGCCGCCGAAATGGTCTCCGAGGGTTGGCGCGTCGGGACTCAGGTCGACCTAGACGTCGAGTGCCGCCGACTCACGCTGCGTGCACTCGGTCGCTCGGTGCTCGGCATCGACCTCGATGCGCGCGCCGACGCGATCGCCGAACCGATGCGGGTCGCCCTGAAATACATCGCCGATCGTGCGCTGTCGCCGGTGCGCGCCCCCCATTGGTTGCCAACACCGGCGCGTCGCCAGGCCCGCGCCGCGGCTCACAGCATGCACGGATTCGCCAATGACATCCTGCAGGCATGCCGCACGGACCCCACCCGGGACGCACCGCTTGTGCATGCTTTGATCGCCGCGACCGATCCTGTCACCGGGCAGGCGCTCTCCGACGACGACATCTGCAATGAACTGATCGTCTTCCTGGTTGCGGGCCATGACACCACCGCGACGATGCTGGCGTACGCCTTGTGGGCCCTCGGCCGCCACCCCGAGATCCAGGAAAAGGTCGTGGCTGAAATCGCTGCCATCGGCGATCGCGAGCTGACACCCGAGGATGTTTCCAAACTCGGCTATACGGTTCAAGTACTGCACGAGGCGCTGCGGCTGTGCCCTCCGGCCGCCGTGGTGGGCAGGATGGCGGTGCAGGACATCGAGATCGACGGCTATCGGGTCGAGGCGGGCACGATGGTGCTCTACGGCGTCTACGCGGTGCACCGCGATCCATCGCTCTGGGAGAACCCATTGGTTTTCGACCCAGACCGGTTCAGCCCAGAAAAGTCGAAGGGCCGCGACCGTTGGCAATACGTCCCGTTCGGGGGTGGACCGAGGCAGTGCATCGGCGACCATTTCGCCATGCTCGAAGCCACCCTCGCGCTGGCGACGATCATCCGGCGGGCCGAAATACACTCCCTCAGCCCGGATTTCCCGCTGGCCGTGCCATTCACCACAGTGGCCGCAGCGCCAATCCACGCCCGCATCCATGCGCGGACACGCGAAGTTGCCGCTCAGGCGCTGTAGCAAGGCGCCGAGTTCACCTGGCTCATCACCGGCTGCTCGACCGGACTCGGCCGCGCCCTCGCGCAAGCCGTCATCGCGGGCGGCCACAATGCCGTCGTCACAGCACGCGACGTCACCCGAGTGGGGCCGGCCAAGCCGACAGCGTCCAGGCCGTATGCGGGGCGGACGCGGAAGCCTTGAAGGACAACATCATCGAGATCCTCTAGAGGGAGCGGGCGCCGACTCCGGTAGGCGTCCTGCTGCGACCGGCGGGCGGGTTGAGCCGCGCCACCGTACGAAGGATCCACGGCGTCCGCCGAGCGATCACCTCCACGGCCCGGTCCGACCGTCGCATCGCAGCCCGAGCGCCGGGCGTGGGTATCGACGTCAGTTGCGCCTCGGCCGTCCCCGCACGCGCGCCGTCGCGATCGACCGCGAGCAGTTGCCACGTCCCTGGCACGCCCCGCAACTCGACGTTGCCCCGGTCCTCGAAGCCCGTGCCCGAGCCGACGACCAAATCACGCACGGTCCGGGAGACCAGGATCTCGCCGGCGCCCGCCTGGCCGAGGATCCGTGCCGCAATGTGTACTGCGATCCCACCGATATCGCTTTCCAACAGCTCGCACTCGCCGGTATGAATGCCGGCGCGAATCTCGATGCCAAGTTTTTCGGCATCGGACCGCAGCGCCTCGGCGCAGCGGATAGCCTGCGTCGGCCCCTCGAACGTCATGAGATGGCCGTCGCCGGTGCTCTTCACCACCGTGCCGCCGAACCGTTCCGTGAGTTCGGCCGTGATCTCACCAAACCGATGGAGCACCGCACGCCACCGCTCGTCGCCCGCTTCCGCGGCGCGTTGCGTCGACGCGACCATGTCGGTGAACAACACGGTGCGCAGGGCGCGATGTGACTGCGACGGCGCCGAATGGCCACCGGTGAGGAACTCCTCCATTGCGGTCAGGATCCGGTCGGGCTCGGTGAACCAGGGCGCGTGGTCCACGCCATCGACCTCGAGCATCCGGGCGGCCGGAATGTGGTCGGCGAGGTAATGGCCGCACTGCACCGGGATCCCGCGGTCGCCCTCCGGATGAATGACCAGGGTTGGCGCGGTAATCGTCGGTAGCACGGGCCGCACGTCCATCCGGAAGCCGGTTTCAAATGAGGCGCGCGCCATCCCCGGGCTCGCGCACATGCGCTCGAATGTTGCCAGCTGGCGCATCGACCGGATCGACGGCGCGCCGATTCTGAACGCCGCGCCCGTACCCCAGTCGGATCGGATGGCGCGGCCCATTTGCTGGAGGTAGCTGAGCTGCTCCGCTGACGGCGTGTAGCGCTCACCAAGCTCAGCAAGCGCGCGCACCCGCAACTCGGCCGGGTCACGATCGATGTCCTCCCACCCGTTGAACCAGAGGTAAGCGAAAGTGCTGTAGAGGAGCAACGCCTGGGTTCGCTTCGGCCGCGTCGCCGCGAAAATGCAGGCGGCCGGGCCGCCTTCGCTCATCCCCCACACCGCCGCCTTTGTGAAGCCGACGGCGTCCATGACTGCCTCGATCTCGGCCGCTCGATCATCCAGTGTGCGAACCTTCGGGACCGGGTCCGACAGCCCGACCCCGGCCTTGTCGAACAGCACCACGCGACAGAACGTGGAGAGCTGATCGAAGAACGACTTGAATTCGGGCAGGGCCCAAAACAGCTCGATGTGGCTGACGAACGGCCCGACGAAGACCAGGTCGACGGGCCCCTCGCCGAACACCTGGTACGCGATGCTCAGATCGCCGCACGTTGCATACAACGTGTCCCCCACACCATCGAGCGTAACGGGGCTGGCGCTGCGAATCTGCAGTTCGTACATACTGGCCAGCGGGGCGAAAGGAACGATCGCAAATGTCTACATGGCTCATCACCGGCTGCTCGACCGGACTCGGCCGCGCCCTCGCCGAAGTGGTCATCGGCGCCGGCCACAACGCCGTCGTCACC
>JAVXWV010000750.1:0-3455 GCA_032230775.1 Mycobacterium sp.
GTTGGGGCTTGTCACCATCGGCCGGGCGAACAGCGCGTGAGCGTTGTTGGGCACCACCAGGATTGCGTCCAGGTCCGGCCACACGATCGGCCCGCCCGCGGAGAACGCCCACGCGGTCGACCCCGTCGGCGTGGCCAACAGCACGCCGTCGCAGCCGAACGCCGAGACCGGCCGGCCGTCGACCTCGAGAACTGCTCCCAGCACACCCAGCCGGGGCCCCTTCTCCAGGCTCGCCTCGTTCAGCGCCCAGCCGCGATCGACGACCTCGCCCCCGGCGCGGACCGCGACGTCCAGCGTCATGCGCTCCTCGATGCGGTAATCGCGATTCACGACGTGATCCAGCACGCTGTCGATGTGCTCAGCCTCGGCCTCGGCAAGGAAGCCGATGCGGCCCAGATTAACGCCAAGGACCGGGATTTCGACGTTCCGGGCCAACTCCGCCGCGCGCAGAAAAGTACCGTCCCCGCCGAGGACCAAGACCAGTTCGCAACCCTCGGCGGCGCGCTCGTCGGCGTCGACCACCTCGATCTCGACCCCGAGCGCACGCATGTCGTCGGGGGCCAGGTGCAGCGGCCCGCGGTCGACGGCTTCGGCGGAAAGCACACGTAGCCCAATGCCCTTGTCGCCCAGCACTTTCTCGACCCGACGAGCGACCTCGGTGGCTTCATCGCGGCCCGTATGCACCACAAGCAAGATGTTGCGTTCACACGTCATTGCGGACCCTCCGCGACGGCCTGGTGTACCGCCTCCTCAAGCCGGTCGCCCTGCAGCGGACTTTCGGCCCTGCCCCGCAGGCGCAGGAAGTACTCGACGTTTCCGGACGGACCCGGTAGCGGGCTGGCGGTGACACCGACGGTGTGCCACTGGAGTTCGGCGGCCCGTCGCGCGACGGCAAGCACCGCATCCCTGCGCAGCTGCGGATCGGAGACCACTCCGCCCACGCCAACCCGGTCCTTCCCGACCTCGAATTGCGGCTTCACCATAGGAACGATATCTGCGTCGTCTGACGCGCACGCGGTCAGCGCCGGCAGCACCGTCGCCAGCGAGATGAATGACAGATCGGCGACCACGAGGCCGACGGTCCCCCCGATCATGTCGGCGGTCAGTTCGCGGACGTTGGTGCGTTCAAGCACGATCACCCTCGGGTCGTTGCGCAGTGACCAGGCCAGCTGGCCGTAGCCAACGTCGACAGCGACGACTTCGCGGGCACCCCGATCGAGCAGGACCTCGGTGAAGCCACCGGTCGAGGCGCCGGCGTCCAGGCAGCGCCGGCCGTCGGCCGCGAGGCCGAACGCATCGAGGGCGCCGATCAGTTTGTGCGCGCCGCGGGAGACCCAGGTGCGTTCGTCACGCTCGACGGTGAGAGTGGCACTGACTGCGATTGCCGTTGCGGGTTTGGCCGCGGGCATGCCGTCGATGGTGACGCGCCCGGCGCCGATCAACTCGGCGGCCTGCTGGCGCGAGCGTGCGAGACCGCGCCGCACTAGCTCGGCGTCAACACGAGCGCGACGCGTCACGAGCGACTAGCCCTTCTCGACCGATTCCAGTGCGCGCACCAGCAGGTCGTGGGCCTCCTCCAGCCGCGCCGCGATGGTGTCGATATCGGTTTCGGCGAGCTCGTCGAAAGTGGAGCCCTCCTGCGCGGGGTCGGGCACGCCTGCCAGCAACTCCGAGATTTGGGCACGGATCTGATCGGGGTCGGTACTCATCTCGCTGTTTACGCTAGCCGATTAGGCGGGGTGAGCAGGGACCAGCGTTCCATGGCCTGTCGCGCTGTGTCGTCACCCGCCATCAACACGACGCGCGCCCCGTCGAGGTGGGCGTACCAGACCGCGCTTGCGGTGGCGCGGACCACCGACAGCGGGTCTCCCGGGTCCCTGCCGGTCGACTGCACGGTCACCGCCGACGGGCCGACGTCGACGTGCCACGCCGGGTGTGGCCCGATGCGCAAGCTGTCGGCGCGCGCGTACAGCGAGCGGAGGTCTTCGGCGATGTAGTTGGGCCGTTCTCCGACCGCTGCGCGCACCGTATCGACGGCCGTGCTGACGCCGCACAGCACGAGCAGGCTGGGCAGGCCTGCGGCGCCGGCGCCGGCGATGTCGGTGTCGAGGCGGTCGCCGACCACGAGCGGAGCGTGAAACGTGCCGCGCGCCAACGCGTCCGTCAACAAGGTCGGCTCGGGCTTGCCTGCCACCTGCGGCTTGACGTCGGTGGCGGTGCGCAGCGCGGCGACCATGGCTCCGTTTCCTGGCAGCAATCCTCGTTCGGACGGCAGAGTCTTGTCGACGTTCGCGGCGACCCACAGTGCTCCGCCGCGGATGGCCAGCGCCGCTTCGGCGAGGTCCGACCAGCCGGTCTGGGGCGAATGACCTTGTACGACGGCGACCGGGCCGTCGGACCATTGCCGGACGGGCCGCAGACCTACTCTCCGGATTTCCGCCGCGAGTGAGTCGGTGCCGACGACGAGGACCGCCGCCCCGGGTTGCAACTGTTCCTGCAGCAGCCGGGCGGCGGTTTGAGCGCTGGTAACGATGTCGTCGGGCTTGGCGGTGAAGCCCATCTCACGCAGGTGCTGGGCGACTTCGGCAGCTCCGCGGGAGGCGTTGTTGGTGACGAATAGTGTCCGTGCGCCGACGACGGCCAGGGTATCGACGGCACCCGGCGTGGGTTCATGGCCGCGGAAGACGGTGCCGTCGAGATCCAGTAGGAGGCAATCGTGATCCTGCGCAAGGCTACTCACGTCAGGCCAGCTCCGTGATCCGCTCTTCGGCGTCGGTGACGCCCTCGGCATCGGCCGCCGCGGCGTTGATGAACCATTGCAGCGCGTCTTGGTTTCGGCCAAGCGCGAGCAGCGTTTCGGCGTAGACGTAGAACAGCCTGGCGGCCGTCTGGCCGGTGCGGGCCGGGTCCAGTTGGGGGGTCGACAAGATCGCCAGGGCCTGCTCGTGCTGCCCGAGATCGGAGCGCGCGCCGGCCACGACAATCCGCAGCTCGTCGGCGGCGTCGCCTTTGAGTTCCGCGGCTTCGGGTGTGCGGGCAAGTTCGATCGCACGTTCCGGGCGGCCGACTCCGCGTTCGCAATCGGCGATCAGCGGAAGCAGGGGCGACTTGCTGCCCATCCGGCGTGCCGCGCGCAGCTCGGCCAGCGCCTGGGCCCAGTCACCGCAGTGGTAGGCCGCGATGCCGACGGCTTCTCGGACCGCGGCGATACGGCCGGACCGGGCGCGTGCCGCGCGGGCGTGCGCCAGCGCGGCCTCGGGGTCGTCGTCGAGGAGTTCGCCTGCAGCGACGAGATGCCGCGCCACCACGTCGGCCGTGGACCGATCCAACGTCGTGAGTTCGCCTCGGATCTCGGGCGACAGTTGCTTGGCTTCGATCTCAGAAGGAATCGGCGGACCTTCGGGGCGAGGTCCGTCGTCGTGGGGTTTGGGCTGGGCGCGGCGGGCACGGTCGGG
>JAVXWV010000760.1:0-2672 GCA_032230775.1 Mycobacterium sp.
CGCGGCCGCCTCCTCGATGCGCAGCTTCGGGATGCCGTCGCTGATCGCCTGCGCCATGCCGCCGTGCTCGTTCACCTCGCTGAGGTGTTCGCGGACCTTCTCCGCCAGCGCCTGCGTCAGCCACTCCACGTAGTACGACCCGCCCCACGGATCGATAGGCCGCGTGGTGCCGGACTCCTGCTGCAGAAGCAGCTGGGTGTTGCGCGCGATGCGGGCCGAGAAGTCTGTCGGCAGCGCCAGCGCCTCGTCGAGCGCGTTGGTATGCAGCGACTGAGTGTGGCCCTGCGTCGCGGCCATCGCCTCGATACACGTGCGCGCGACGTTGTTGAACGGGTCCTGCGCCGTCAACGACCAGCCGGAGGTCTGCGAATGGGTGCGCAGCGACAACGACTTGTCACTCTTGGGGTCGAACTGGGCGACGAGCTCGCTCCACAGCAGTCGGCCCGCGCGCAGCTTGGCGACCTCCATGAAGAAGTTCATGCCGATTCCCCAGAAGAATGACAGCCGTGGCGCGAACTTGTCGATGTCCAGGCCGGCGTCCAGACCCGCCTTGATGTACTCGACGCCATCGGCCAACGTGTATGCCAACTCCAAATCAGCTGTCGCGCCGGCTTCTTGGATGTGGTATCCGGAGATGGAAATCGAGTTGTACTTCGGCATCTTGACGCTGGTGTAGCCGAAGATGTCGGAGATGATCCGCATCGACGCCTTTGGCGGATAGATGTAGGTGTTGCGGACCATGAACTCCTTGAGGATGTCGTTCTGGATGGTCCCTGCCAGCTTCGCCGGCGGCACGCCCTGCTCCTCGGCAGCGGCCACGTACAGCGCGAGGATCGGCAGCACGGCGCCGTTCATGGTCATCGACACCGAGACTGTCGACAGGTCGATGCCGTCGAACAGCTGGCGCATGTCGAGAATGGAATCGATTGCCACACCTGCCATTCCGACGTCACCTGCGACGCGCGGATGGTCGGAGTCGTAACCGCGGTGGGTGGCAAGGTCGAATGCGACCGACAGCCCCTTCTGACCGGCCGCCAGGTTGCGGCGGTAGAACGCGTTCGACTCGGCGGCCGTCGAAAAGCCGGCGTACTGCCGGATGGTCCACGGCTGGTTGACATACATGGTCGGGTAGGGACCGCGCACGAACGGCGGCTCGCCGGGGAAGGTGTCCAGCGGGTAGCCGGCCGCGACGGCAGCGTCGCGGTCCGCCTCGATGTAAACCGGCTTCACGTCGATGCCCTCGGGCGTACCCCAGTCCAGCTGATCCGGGGTGTAGCCGTGCGCAGCGGCAGCCGATGCGAGGTGCTCGGCGACGGCGGCTAGCGAAACAGGCGAGGCCGCGGGTTTCTGATCTTCCTCGCCGTGCAGTGGTACGGCGGCGAAGCTGCCGATGCCGGTCGTTGCGGTCATCTCGTCATGCCCCCAATCGGGTGAGCAGTTCCGACAATGCCTTGACCGCGTCGATCTTCGCGGTGAGGTAGCCGTCGGGCTTCGAATCCGCTTCCGCGACGGCCTTTTCGGGGCCGACCAGAAGTACGTGCGACGCCCCCGCCGTGCGGGCCGCGTCGACGGCCGACGAGGCATCGGTTGCGTATCGGGCGTCGGTACCGCAGATAACCGCCACCTTTAACGACCCAGCCCCGTCCGCTTCCGACACCGCCTCGATACCCCCGGACGCGAGCAGGTTCGTGGCGAACGTCGTGCGGATGTTGTGCTCGGCCAGTGGGCCGAGCGGCACGAGCAACGCCTTCGGCCGCGATCCCGTCTTGTCGAGGAACGCATCGGACCGGTTCCGCAGCTCCTCGAACCCGGCGGCGTACCGGGCCACATGGTCAACCGAACCACTCTGCGGCAACGGCGGTTCGGCGAGGTTCGGGTACTCGTTCACCCCGGTGAGCGCCGTGCGCCGGTGCGCGATGTCGTCGGCGCGGCGGTCGGCCACCTCCGCGATCTGGCCTGCGACGTAGTCGCGAGCGGCCTCGAAGCCGCCGCGGGATTCGATGTCCTGGAAGTGTTTCCAGGCCTGTTCGGCCAACGCCTTCGTGAGGTCCTCGACGAACCACGAGCCGCCCCCTGGGTCGAGCACACGGCCGATGTGCGACTCCTCCAGCAGCAGCAGTTGCGTATTGCGCGCGATGCGCCGCGCGAAACTTGCAGCGGTACCCGGGAAGCCGCCGGGAATGGCCACATCGAAGGGGTGAACCAGCACCGTGTCCGCGCCTCCGACGCCAGCGGAGAACGCCGCCAGCGTGGTTCGCAACATGTTCACCCACGGATCGCGCTGCGCCATCATAGGCAGCGATGTGATCGAATGCAGCCGGGCCGCACCGGCGTTCGGCTCCCCCACCACCTCGGCCACTCGTGCCCACAGTTGGCGCGCCGCACGCAGCTTCGCGATCGTCATGAACTGGTCGTCGTCGGCGGCGAAGCGGAAACTGATCTGCCGCAACGCATCCCCCACCGCAACACCGCCGTCGCCTAGCAACCGCAGATAGCCGACCGCCGCGGCGATGCTGCCCGCCAACTCCCACGACGCGTTGGCGCCCAGATCGTGGAAAGCCGGACCGTCGACGGTGATAGCCCGAACACCACCGTCGTATCCGGCCACCTTGACTGCCACCGCGACGACGTCGGCCACACCCGGCGCCGATCGCCCGCTCAGCGGCGCGGTC
>JAVXWV010000786.1:0-9792 GCA_032230775.1 Mycobacterium sp.
CGCGTCAGCAGGGTCGGATTCGACGCGTCGGGTCTGGTGCTGTACGCATTCGCCGGCGTCGGGATCAAGATGCCGCGTTACTCGGGCGACCAGTACAAGGTGGGCCGCAAGATACTGCCGGCACAGGCGCTTCCCGGGGACTTGCTCTTCTATGGTCCCGAAGGCAGCCAGAGCGTCGCGATGTTTCTCGGGAACGGCCAGATGATCGAGGCCACCGACCCCGCCGTCACGGTCTCGCCAGTGCGCACCAGCGGAATGGCGCCCTACCTGAGCCGGATCATCGAATACTGATCTGCCGTACCCCTCCGAAGCGGGATAGCGTGGCTGTCGACTAGGGAAGCGGCAGAAGGGGTCCTCACGTGTCCGAGGAGATGACGGGGCAGTCCAAGCTGTTCGACGCGTTGACGACCAAGGGCACCGCCTTCACGGACGCCGAACGTCACGAGTACGGTCTGCTGGGTCTGCTCCCGACCGCGGTGAAAACTCTCGAGCAGCAGGCCGAGCACTGCTGGAACGAATTCTCCACCCGCCGTGAGGGTCTCGACCAACACATCTACCTTCGCGCGTTGCAGGAGCGCAACGAGACGCTGTTCTACCGAGTGCTGCGCGACCACATCCCCGAGACGATGCCGATCGTGTACACCCCGACCGTCGGTGAGGCGTGTCAGCGCTTCAGCGAGATCTACCGGCGGCCGAGGGGACTCTTCGTCTCCTACCCTGAGCGGGCCTACCTCCGTGAGGTGTTGCGAAACCGCCCCCATCGCGACGTCGACGTGATCGTGGTGACGGATGGGCAGCGCATTCTCGGCCTTGGTGACCAGGGCATCGGTGGAATGGGCATCCCGATCGGGAAGCTCTCGCTGTACACCCTCATCGGCGGCATCGACCCGGCCCGCACGCTTCCGATCGTGCTCGACGTGGGCACCGACAACGTCGAACTTCTCGAGGACCCGCAATACCTCGGGTGGCGCCACCGGCGGATCAGCGACGACGACTACTACGCGTTCATCGACCAGTTCGTTGCCACCGTGCGCGAAGAACTCCCCGACGTGCTGCTGCAGTGGGAGGACTTCGCGACCGCACATGCGTTGCCGATCCTCGAGCGCTACCGCGACAAGCTGCTCACGTTCAACGACGACATTCAAGGCACCGCCGCCGTCGCCCTCGGCGCGCTGCACGGCGCGGCGAAGGTAGCGGGCCGCCCGCTGTCGCAACAGCAGGTCGTGATGCTTGGCGCGGGTTCGGCCGGCACTGGCGTGCTGGACATGGTCAAGCGCGAGATGGTGGCGCAGGGACTGTCTGAGCAGGACGCGTCGGCGCGCATCTGGGTCGTCGACATCCAGGGTCTGCTGACCGACGACCGCACCGACCTGTCGGAGGAGCAGCGGAAGTTCGCCCAGCCGGCCAACCGCGTAGGGGACTGGGGCCTGTCCGGGCCGGCCCAGCTGGCCGACGTCGTGCACCATGTCGACGTCGGCGTCCTGCTTGGGCTGTCGACTGCGGCCGGCGCTTTCACTGAAGATATCGTGCGTGAGCTCGCGCGAAAGACCGAGCGCCCCATCATCTTCCCGCTGTCCAACCCGACGAGCCGCGCCGAGGCGCACCCAGCCGAACTGGACGAATGGACCGATGGCCGTGCCCTGATCGCCACTGGGTCGCCGTTCGCGCCGCTGCATCGCGACGGTGTGGAACGGGCAATCGCCCAGTGCAACAACGTCTATATCTTTCCCGCGATGGGACTTGCCGTCACCGCGGCGCAGGCCACTCGCGTCACCGACGAGATGATGCGAGTCGCCGCCGCCACCCTCGGCGACGCATCGCCCGCCCTCACCGATCCGAACCAGCCGCTGCTGCCCGCGTGGGCGGACGTCCCCGATATCGCCATCCGCATCGCCCATGCCGTCGGTGCCCAGGCCGTCGCGGACGGCGTCGCCCCGAAACGCAGCGATGAAGAACTGAGCGAGCGGATTGCGCAGGTGCGTTGGACACCCGAATACGCCTCAGCGCCGGCTTGAGTCAGACGCTTGCCTTTCTGGGTTGAATGCGCACCCGCGCACCACGCGCGGGCGCGACGGCGACCCCGCGCGATTGCCAGCGTTCGTCGCGGGCGCTCGACGGGCTGATGATGTAGTTGCGCAACAGGGTTCGCAGGACAACGCGCATCTCCATGGTCGCGAAAGCCGCACCGATGCAACGCCGAATCCCACCGCCGTACGGGATCCATTCGGCGGGATCGGGAGGTCGGGACAGAAAGCGATCGGGGTCGAAGCGCCGTGCGTCGGGGAAGACGGCTTCGTCGGCGTGCAGCAGGCCGATGCTGGCGACGATCGTTTGGCCGTGCGGTAGCGTCCACGGGCCGATCTGCAATGCGGTGGCCTTGACCTGCCGGAATGTCACATCGATGACGGGGCGGGTGCGCTGGATCTCCAGGATGGTGGCGTGTAGGAGTTCCTCGGATCCGTTGTCGAGGTCGGCGGTGAGACGGTCAAGCAACTCGGGGTGCCTCTGCAACCGCTCGATCGCCCAGGCCAGGGTCGTGGCGGTGGTCTCGTGGCCTGCGGCCAACATGGTGATCAACTCGTCGGCGATCTCGGCGCGTGTCATGGGCGAACCGTCGTCGTGGCGGCTCTGCAGCAGTACCGACAGCACATCATCTCGGTTGGCGAGATTCGGGTCGGCCAGCGCCTTGTCGATCAGCTGGTCGAGGATCCCGTCGTACTCTCGGCGGTACCGGCGGAACCGGCCCCACGGGCTCCATCGTCCCCAATCCCATTGCGGCACTGGAATCAGCGCAAGCTTTGAGCCGAGTTGGATTCCCGGAGGAAGGGTTTCACGCAGCTGCTCGAGCTCCTGACCCTCAGCGCCGAGAACCGCGCGCAGTATCACATTTAGAGTAATGCGCATCATCGAGGGCATCGCCGCGAAGGTTCGATCGTGTGGCCACGACGAGAACTCGTTGATCGCTTCCCGTTCGACGATTGCCTCGCACGCGGCCAGACGTCGTCCATGAAACGGCGGTGTCAACAACTTGCGTTGTGCCCGATGTCGGTCTCCGGACAGCGCAAACAACGAATTCGGCCCCATCACCCGACCGAGGTTGGCGTCGGTCGTGTCGGCGACATCGGAGCCGATTCTGAACAGCTGACGAATGTGGCCAGGATCGCTGAGGACGACCATGTGGCCGAAAATGGGCAGATCGATCGAGAAGGCCGATCCGTACCGGTGGCGCAGGATCTGCAGCGCGATTCTGCGATCGGCCAGTGCCACCGCACCTTGAAGCGCGCGGGGGAATGGGGGACCGGGCGGCAGCTTCACTGCCGTCGCGGGTGCCTCCTGATCAGTCGCGGTCATCACGCATCCCAACTAGGTTCGAGCATGGCCATGGCCCGGCGAGACTAGTCGGTCAACACGTCCAGTCGATGCACGGAAAGCGTCGGGCGACAGACGGTTCCGTACGGGCGACTTACCGCTTTTCGGTCTGGCCCGAGGCAACCTCGTCTGCCGCCTTCGTAGCGGCCGAGCTCGCCAATCGCCCGGAGATCTCGGGTGCCAGCATCGCAAAGCGCGCGAGCGCCCGCTGACGAAGTGGAGCAACGCTGATTTCGGACTTGTCGTGCTCGATGGCACGCACCACCGCGTCTCCGACCTGTTGGGGCGTTCCCGTGCCGAGGCCTGGTGGCGGTGCGGCGCCGCTGTCGGCGAACATCCCGGCGTCGCGGATCGCGCCCGGCGTGATGACCGAAACGCCAACGCCGGTGCCGCGCAGGTCTTCTCGTAGATTGAGCGCAAAGCCCCTCAGTCCGAACTTGGTGGCCGCATACAGGGACGCTCGCGGCGTGGAGGCGAAGCCCGAGATCGAGGAGATGAAGACGAAGTGCCCGCTGCGCCGCTTTTGCCAAAGGGGCAGCAGTTCACGGGTCATTCGCACGGGGGATTCGAGGTTGACCCGCAGCGCCCGGCCGATCTGTTCTTGACTGAAGTCTCCCAGCTGGCCCGACGCGGGTAGCCCCGCGTTGGCGACGAGCACATCGATATCTCCGGCCTGTTCGAGCAGTGCGAGCGCCGCGCCGTCCTCGGCCAGGTCAGAGGTAAGCGTCGTGTGCCCGCCGCCCGGCAGCGATCTGGCGAGTTTCACCAACTCCTCGGTCTTGCGGGAGCTGAGAATGAGCTTCGCTCCGCGGGAGGCGAGCGCCGTGGCGATCGCCCGCCCCAGTCCTCCGGTCGCGCCGGTGAGAAGTGCGGTCCTGCCATCAAGGTCCATATCCGGCAACCTACCTGGGTAAGCGGGTGATTCGACGGCAACTCAATAAGCGCGGGCAACGTAGGCGAGGGCACCTGCGTCATCATCGGTTTCGGGCAGCGATCCGTCGCTGAGCTGCAGACACCTGACTGTGAGGCCACTGGTGGCGAGGTCTTGTTCGCCTGCGGTGCCGACCAATTCCCAAGGGATGCGGGCGACGCCTGTCTGAGCCACGTCGCGCGCCTGGTCGATGGTGGCGCAGTCGCAGACGGTGGCGTCGCGGCGCGCCGTCGCCGCTTCGTACATGTCCGTCTGGATCCGGCCGATCAGCCGCTGTGCCTCGTCGACGACGTAGTCGAGGACGACCTTGTCCTTGGCGCGGGTGTCCCGCCGGTAGAGCAGGGCGGCATTTTCCCCCAGATCCCGAGGACCGAGTTCCACCCGGATCGGCACTCCCTGCAGGTCCCAATCGGTGGCCCGCCAGCCGAAGGCCTGAGCGACGTTGTCGTCCAGCATGACCCGGACACCGCGCGCCTTCAGCTCCTCAACCAGGGTGGCGGCGGCACGGCCAACCGCGCCATCGATGTCCTTGACCACCACGACCACTACCTGCACCGGTGCCAGCGCCGGCGGCAGGACGAGCCCGAAGTCATCGCCGTGGCACATGATCAGTCCGCCAAGCATCCGCGTCGACGCGCCCCACGAGGTGGTCCAGCAGAGCTCGGTCGCGCCCTCGGCACTGGAGTAGCTGATGTTGAAGGCGCGGCTGAACCTCTGGCCAAGCTCATGCGACGTGGCCATCTGCAGTGCCTTGCCGTCGCGCATGACGCCCTCGCAGGTCATTGTGTTCTCCGCGCCTGCGAACCGTTCCTTGGCGGTCTTGCGGCCAACGATCACCGGCATCGCCAGCACGCTGCGCATGAATTCGAGGTAGACGTCGTGCAGGATGCGGCGGGCATATTGCCGCGCGTCGGCTTCTGAGGCGTGCGCTGTGTGACCTTCCTGCCACAGGAACTCGGTGGTGCGCAAGAATATTCGCGGCCGCAGCTCCCACCTGACGACATTGGCCCACTGATTGAGTAGCAGTGGGAGGTCGCGGTAGCTGTCGACCCACTTGGCCATGTATTCGCCGATGACGGCTTCGCTTGTCGGACGGATCGCGAGCGGCTCGGACAGCTCCTTGCCGCCGCCATGGGTCACGACGGCAAGCTCAGGGCTGAATCCCTCGACATGCTCGGCCTCGCGCTCGAAGAAGTTCATCGGGATCAACAGCGGGAAGTAGGCGTTCTGTGCGCCTGCGGCCTTGATCCGGCCGTCGACCTCCGCCTGCATCCGCTCCCAGATCGCATAGCCGTTGGGCCGGATGACCATGGTTCCGCGGGCTGGACCGCTTTCGGCCAGCTTCGCCTTGGTCAGGACATCCTGGTACCACCGTGGGAAGTCCTCGTGCTGAGGAGTCAGCACCGCCATCTGGTCGTCCCCTCCCGATCTGCTAGGCGTGCGGCTGCGCAAAAATCTACAGCCCGCCGGTAGCATTCCTCACGGTGACCTGAGCTGACCGAACCAACCATCGAGGTGCCCGACTTTCGAGGGATGCAGGCGTTGAACGCCTGGCTCATCGGGCATGATCACGGGCTGCTTCTTCAGGGGCCTGATCCGGACAGCCCCGAACCGGTGATGCATGGAATCGTCATCAATCAGCGGCCGGCGCCAAGATCCCTGTTGCGGCGCTGGGATCCCGTGACCGTTTGGATCCAGTCGCCACCCGAGGACGGCAGCGGCATGCGCGAACCGCTTCGGCCGCCGCCCCCGGTGTGGACTAACCACGGTTACTACGATGAGGATTGACACTGCCTTCTGCGAATCACGTTGTACCACAAGGGCATAACGTAGCCGACATCAGCAGACAGGAGGCCGTCGCCTACCGGTGACAGCGGATGCGCTGTCGAAAGGTCATGGTGTGAACCCCATTTCGGACAGCGCAAGCCGCAGTGCTCGCAAGGCGTAGTGCAGCCTTGACTTCACGGTTCCATCAGCAATCCCGAGTTCGGCCGCGATCTGCGCCGTCGTGGACCCCAGGAAGTACGAGCGCCGAACCACCTCGCGGTGTTCCGGGGTCAACCGCGCCAGCGCGTCGCCGATCAGCAGCCGGTTCAGCGCGGCATCCACCTCGTCTGGGCAGGCGCCCTCGAAAGCACCTACGTCGTCCGGCGTGCTCACCTCACGGCGGAACCGTGCGCTGCGGCTTTCGTCGATGATCATGTTGCGGGCGACGGTGAACAGCCAAGCTCGTGCCGACCGCTCGTTGTCGCCGACCACCTCGGGGTGCTGCCATGCGCGCAGCAGCGTCTCCTGCACGACATCCTGGGCGCGGGCGGAGTCGCCAGTCAACCGCCGCGCATGACGCCACAAAGCGGCGGCATGCTCGTCGTAGAGCCCCTGGACCGTGGCGGTCTCCCGACGTTCACCCCTCTCCGCTGGAACGTCGAAATATGCTGTAAAAACGTCTGTTTCGTGGATCGTCGTCATGGCGAGACTCATTCCGATGCGTTGGTGACACCGTCCTGTCAGCTAAACCGGCTGCGGCAGTGCAGCATTTGGCACATGGCGACAGTGCCCGCCGGACGGATAGGGTTCCTGACTCCGACAATGGCATTCGCGAGGATCCAGGGGCAGGTAGGGCCAAAGCTAGTAGTCGCACTACCAGTCTCGCTCTCGGCGCATCCCACACAACGGCGAAATGCGGTTGACCAGGCTAAAGAGCTCCATCACCTTCGGAGGTCAGGCACCGAGTTCCAGCTAGCTGGGGGACGAAGTTGGGTGGCAGCCAGGACGACGGGGTAGGGCCGCCGGGACAATCGTGTACACAGCGACGGGAAACCAGTGAGGAACAACGACGCTACTGATTGCCGCGCAGCGATACCAAAACCACTGAGGTGCAACCATGAAGCACAACGCCGCCATATTGGGTCAGTTCCTCACAAGCCGCAGGCGACAGCTCGTCCGCGCGCAGATCGGTCTGCCCCAAATCGCAGGCAGGACGACTCGCGGGCTGCGTCGTGAGGAGGTGGCCTACCTGGCGGGTGTTAGCGTCACCTGGTACACGTGGCTCGAACAGGGACGCGACGTCACCCCGTCCCGGCAGGTGGTCGATTCGCTTGCGCGGACCCTGCGGTTGTCGCACGCGGAGCACGTCTACCTATCGGCGCTGGCCGGGCACAGCGCGCCTCAACCTGCCGACGACCCGAGTCCGGCCACCGTCCCTGCTCACGTGCAGCGGCTGCTCGACGCCCTCGCGGACTACCCGGCGTTGGTGATCGCCCCGGACTGGACCATATTGGCATGGAACGCCGTATACGAAGCGCTGTACCCGAACGTCGCCAAAGTCGCCGCGGCCGATCGCAACTTTCTATGGCTGCTTTTCACCGACCCCTACCTTCGCACACTGATGCCGGACTGGGAACTCACTTGCGTGTACAACGTTGCGTCGTTTCGCGCCGAGGCCGGCACCCGATTTGGTGAGCCGCCCTTCGCCGACCTTGTCAGTCGGCTTCTCGACACCAGTGAAGCGTTCCGGGCCGCGTGGGAACGCTACGACATCGAAACGCTGCCCTCACGCGAGCGCCTGTTTCGCCACCCCGAGGTCGGCGACCTCCACTTGGAGCAACACAGCCTGGTTCCCTCGGACCATCCGAGTCTGCGTCTGGTGACCTTCATCCCGATGCCATCCACTGACACCGCCCAGCGGCTACGTCGTTTGCTCGACCATCAATCCCTGCGTCTCACGGGTGCGTGACAGAACTCACCGTAACCGGTTGCACAGCACAAGATCTCCACCTGACCGTGAACCACACCGGGTTCTACATCGTGTCACTGGCGGAACCGTGACGAAGGAGTCATACCGCTTCCGTTCACAATCGACGCGGGGAGTACATCGCGATGACCACACATGTCGAGGACAACCGCGATGTCGTTGTGATCGGCGCAGGTCCCGCCGGTCTCGCCGTCGCACGTCAACTCGAGCATCAACACGGCATCGAAACTCTCGTTATCGACCGAGCAGCGGCACCGGCCATTTCGTGGCGCAAGCGCTATGACAACTTCCGCCTCAACACCACCGGGTTCTTATCGCATCTTCCCGGACAACGGATCCCGTTGACCGCAGGCCGATGGCCTACGCGGGAGGACATGGTTCGGTACTTCGACAACTACGTGCGGCAGCAGAACATAACGCTCGAGCTGGGCTGCGACGTCGACGGGCTCGACCGCATCGAAGGCGGCTGGCGACTTGACACATCGTCGGGCGAAATCCGAACACGGGCAATCGTCCTCGCCACAGGCAACTACCGCACGCCCACCATCCCTCGATGGCCAGGCCTGAGTCACTTCAGCGGCGAGCTCGTTCACTCGGGCAACTTCAAGAACGCTTGGCCCTACCGCGACCGTGACGTCCTCGTTGTGGGCGCAGGAAATTCGGCCGCCGACATCGCCGTCCAGCTCGCCAACAACGGCGCGCGCCGGATCTGGCTTGCGGTCCGCACACCGCCACATCTCGTGCGGCGCGCCATCGGACCATTTCCGTCGGACATCCTGCTTGAGCTCTTCGCCTGGGCGCCCGCGAGCGCGGTCGATCCGATCATCGGGTTCTCCGAGCGCCTGATGTGGGGTGACCTGTCGGCTGACGGCTTCAACCAGCCGCCGCTCGGCCTCAAGGCGACGGTGGAACAGACAGGCCGCATCCCGACGCTGGCCGACGAGCTTATCGGCGCCGTCCGGGCCGGCCGCGTCGAGGTTGTCGCTGCCGTGGAGGCGGTCAAACCCGACAGTGTGATGCTCTCCGACGGCAGCCGCATACCGGCGGCGGTGATCATAGCCGCCACCGGCTTCAGCATGGATCTCGACGCATTGGTCGGCCACCTTGGGGTCCTCGACGAACGCGGCAAACCGCGCGGCGGATTCGCCTCGCACATCGGCGATGGAATGTTCGCGATCGGCTACGGCATTCCGCCCAATGGCCCACTCCGCGCGATTCGCCTCAACGCCACGCCACTGGCCCGTGAGATCGCGGCCTACTTATCAACCGATTCCATCGCGAGGCCGCGGTCACTGCGAATGTCGCGTTGAGGAGTCATTTCGACCAGAATCCCAGGCACCGCACAGCACAAAGACACATGATGCCCAGCTCGGCATACGCCGGAGCGTTTTGCACCGCACAGTCTGTGACGTCGACCACTTCGGATGAACAGAAGCTACTGGCAAATCGTGTCACTGGCATCGAGAGTGTTGCGCCGGACCGATGCCTATCCGACCGGCGCGAACGCTGCCGTCCGAAATCAAAGGGGACGCAATGGTTTTGCTTTCCGTCGAGAAGTACTACTTCCGCGGCGCGGCGGGCTATGAGACGGCCCGTCGTGCGACCGTATGGAATGGCCTTCTGCCGGACCGCTTTCCTGACGTGATCGTGCAAGCGCACGACACCGACGACGTAGTCGCAGCGATGCGCTATGCACGCGCCAGCGGCCATAAAGTCGGCGTACGTTCGGGAGGGCACA
>JAVXWV010000798.1:0-6167 GCA_032230775.1 Mycobacterium sp.
GTCTTCTTCACCTCGGCGTTGAGCAGTCCGGGCTGCGCGACGGCGGTGCGCGTCACCGGGTCGACGGTGATGTCCCGCATCTTCTCCGTGCTCAGCACGATTCCGCCGGTCAGCGCAGTGGCCCCGCCGGACAGCCCGGTGCCCATGCCGCGGGGCACGACGGCGATCTTGTTGGCGCTCGCCCACCGCATCACCGTTTGCACCTCTTCGGTGCGGTGGGGCCGCACCACGGCCAACGGCGTACCCGCGCTGGGATCGGCTGCGCGGTCTTGCCGGTAGGACTCGAGGATGTCGGGGTCGGTGACGACCACGCCGTCGGGCAATTCGGCGATCAGGGCCGCTACTGCCAGCGAGCTTGTAGAGCTCATGAGTCGATGCTACGAGCCTGTGTCTCGGTGCTTGCTCTATCGGCGCGGGCGCGGAGGCTCGAATCGCCATCCTGCGTCAGTGCATCGGACATATCCTGGGGAAATAGGGGAGGGTTCGACGGGGGTCGGGAATGGCGACGGCAAATTGGTGTGGCGCATGTGGCACCGAGCTGCTCGAGAGCGCCCGGTTCTGCCACGCATGCGGGTCGTCGGTCTCGACACCTGATGCGGGCGCTGAGTACAAGCAGGTGACCGTCCTCTTCGCCGACGTCGTTCAGTCGATGGAACTTGCCGCGACGGTGGGCCCGGAACGACTGCGGGAGATCATGGGCGAGCTCGCCCGACGCGCAACCGCCGTCGTGCAACGCTATGGCGGCACCGTCGACAAGTTCACCGGCGACGGCATCATGGCGCTTTTCGGCGCGCCCCTGGCGCTCGAGGATCATGCCATTCGGGCGTGCCTGGCGGCGCTGGACATCCAGCGGGAAGCTCAGGCGTTGGCCCCCGACGTCGAGCACCACGACGGAGTTGAGTTGCGGCTGCGTGTTGGCTTGAATTCGGGCGAGGTAATCGCCGGTGAAATCGATTCGGGGACAGCGACATACACTGTAATCGGTGAGCAGGTCGGCATGGCGCAGAGGATGGAATCGGTGGCGCCCGAAGGTGGCGTGATGCTGAGCGACTCCACCGCGCGGCTAGTCGAAGACGTCGCCACATTGGGCGAGCCAGAAGCGATAGACATCAAGGGATTCCATGCTCCCGTCGTTGCTCGCTGTCTGCTCGGGGTCGCGGCGCACCGACACACAAGTCGAGTCGAGCCGACTTTCGTTGGCCGCGAGTGGGAACTGAATGCGCTCGGCGGGATCCTGGACCAGGCGATCAAGGGAAAGGGAAGCGTCGTCGGCGTCGTGGGACCGGCCGGCATAGGCAAGAGCCGCATCGTCGGTGAAACGGCGGCACTCGCGAGCTGCCGCGGAATGGACATTTTTACGGCGTACTGCGAGTCGCACACCAGCGAGGTTCCTTTCCACGCCGCAACCGAGGTGTTGCGCGCCGTCATCGGGCTCAACGACCTCGATGATGCGGCGGCGCGTACGCAGGTGCGGGCACGGCTGCGTGACGCCGACAGCGAGGACCTCGTACTGCTCGATGACTTGCTGAACATCGCCGACCCGAACGTCGTCCCGCCGCAGATTGATCCGGACGCGCGTCGTCGCCGACTGACGGCGATGGTCAATGCCGCCGCGCTCGCCCGCGTTACACCCGCAGTCCTCATCATCGAGGACGTTCATTGGATCGACGAAATCAGCGAGTCGATGATTGCCGGGTTCCTCTCTGTGGTTCCCAGGAGTTCCTGGCTGGTGGTGATCACCTATCGACCCGAATACGACGGCGCCCTCTGCCGGACGTCGCGATCGCAAACCGTGGCCCTTGAGCCGCTTGATGATTCGCAGATATCGGCCCTGAGTTCAGAGTTGCTGGGCGATCACCCCTCGGTCGGTGCGCTTGCCTTGACAATTGCCACACATGCCGCGGGCAACCCGTTCTTCACCGAGGAGATCGTCCGGGACCTGGTCGAGCGTCGCGTTCTGACGGGGACCCGCGGCGCGTATGTCTGTGTAGATCCCGGGACCGAGGTCAGCGTCCCAGGGACGCTGCAGGCGACGATCGCTGCGCGCATCGATCGCCTCGCCTCGGCGGCCAAACGGACGCTGAGCGCGGCGGCGGTGATTGGGTCGCGGTTCGGCGCCGACCTGCTCCGGGCACTGCAGGAAGTCGAACCGGCGCTCGATGAGCTTCTCAGAGCAGAACTGGTTGATCAGGTCACGTTCACGACGCGTGCAGAGTATGCCTTCCGTCATCCGCTCATTCGTACGGTTGCCTACGAGTCGCAGCTGAAATCCGACCGCGCCCAGCTGCATCGGCGGCTGGCCGCAATGATCGACCCGGATGACCAGAACGCGGCGCTGATCGCCGAGCACGTCGAGGCAGCGGGCGATTTGGACGGCGCTTACCAGTGGCATATGCGAGCCGGCACGTGGGCGGCAAACCGCGACTATCCGGCGGCGAGGACGAGTTGGGAACGAGCACGGCAGGTGGCTGACCAACTGCCTGCCGAGCACCCCAACCGGCTGGCGATGCGGATCGGCCCACGCACTCTGCTGTGTGGCAGCGCGTATCGCACTGCTGCGGGCATCGCCGATGGGGGTTTTGACGAGTTGCGTGATCTCTGCACCGCCGCGGGAGATAAATCGGCTCTGGCCATCGGCATGGCCGGCCTGGTGTCGGCACATGTGCTGCGGAACCGCATTCGCGAGGCCTCGCAACTGGCGTCGGAATACATGACGCTGGTCGAATCGCTGGACGATCCGGTCTTGACCGTTGCGCTCTCCTTTTCGGGCATCATCGCCAAGATCCAGCGAGGCGAGGTGGGCGACGTGCTGCGGTGGTCTCAGAGGGCGATCGACCTTGCCGGGGGCGACCCGGAGATGGGCAACTTGTTCGTGGCATCACCACTTTCGGCGGCACTCGCGTGGCGCGGGACGGGCCGGTGGGCGTCGGGCCAGAGCGGATGGCGGGAAGACTTCCAGCGCGCAGTTGTGATGGCGCGATCAACAGACCTGAGCGCGCAAGCTGTCGTCTTCGCGTTCACCTATGGCCTCGCTATACCCCGCGGTGTACTGCTGGCCGACGATAAAGCGCTGCGGGAAATCGAAGAGGCGTTACAGATCGCCGAGCGAGCGAGTGACGAGGTGACGCTCGTCTTGCTCCGATTCGCCCTCTGCGTTGCGCTGTTTCACCGTGACGGTGACGACCACCAGCGCGGCATCGACCTATTGGCCGAACTCCGTGAAACGTGCATAAATGACTCGTACGCCACCAACCTTGTCCCAGGCATCGACGGATTGATGGCGCGCGAAATGGCTCTTCGAGGGGATCTCGACCGCGGGGCCCAGCAATTGCGCGCGGTTGCCGATGGCTTGTTCGACGGCGAATACTTCTGGCCATTGGTACAGACCACGGAGTTTCTCGTGCAGACACTCCTGGACCGCGGCGCCGGTGATGACCTTGCTGAGGCCGACGCAGCGATCGCGCGGTTGGCGGCGCTACCGAACCATATCGATCCGCTGTACCGGGAGCTCACGATGCTTCGGCTACGCGCGCTCGTGGCTCGCGCCCGAGGTGACGAATCGAACTACCGCGACTTTCGCGATCGCTACCGGGCGATGGCGATATCGCTCGGCTTCGAAGGGCATATCGCGTTAGCGCAGGCGATGGCGTGACTTACTTGCCGTGCCGGTCGGGGAACACCATCCTGATGAGCTCCTCACGGGTTTCCGCGCCCGTCTTCGTCATGGCCCGGTATACGTGGCCTTCGACCGTGCGAGCCGAGAGATAGAGTCGCTCGGCGACGTCGCGGGTGGACGACCCCGACCCGAGGAGGCGGACGATCTCGCGCTCACGGGCGGTCAGCGGCAGCGGTTCGCTGACCTCTCGCAGCGACGGTGTGCTGATGCCCCCGCATCGTTGCGCCAGCGCCTCCGCCCGCGCGGAGCATCCCAGTGCTGAGCCCCGCCGATCGCCGTGGCGGAATGCGATGCAGGCATGGGCGGCGGCGTCCACGGCTGCGACAAGGTCGCCCATTTGCTCGAATCCGGTGGAGATTTCCTCTAATTCGAGCGCGTCGGAGTCGGCGAGCGCGGCTGCGAATCGGCTGGCCAGTTTCACGCGCGGGCCCTCGACGATTGATTCGAGTTCGGCCAGCCGAGGCGCAACGGAGTGATCCCCGAACTGGACAGCGGTCTGCAGGCACAACACCTCGGCGGCGAATTGTCCCTTGGCCGAGGCGGTTTCGGCAGCCGATAGCAGCGTCGTGATCGCCTCGGTGATGGCGCCCTGCCCGGCCACCACCCATGCACGGGCCAGGCTGCGCTCATAGTCCAGATTGCGAAATGGCCGCCAGGCTTCATCGAGCGCGGCGAGCACCGCCGCCGCCTCCTCCGTCGCCCCACGCATCGCGAGCGCGGTGGCGTACGGGATGTGGTAGCGAAACCCCCAACCCATCGCATTCCCCGACGCCGACAGAGCGGGCGCTGCGGTTCCCAACAGTGCGCAGGCGGAGTCAAGCCGGCCGGCGAAGAGCGCGGCTCGACCTACGATCGCGGTACCGACCAGCTGTGGAGGCCCCGGCACCTCGGCAGCTTCGCCACGGACTTGTTCCGCCATCTCGAGCCCAGCGTCGATTTGGCCCGCCAACAGCAGCGCGCTCACGTGCGCGTCGGCGATGTTGAATCGCATCTGCGGTGAGTCGAAGAAGCGGGACGCAACGGCGTAGCCAGTGTTCGCGATCGACACCGCCTTGTCGGTTTGTCCCGTATTCGCCAGCAACTCGGCAAGCGCCCACGCGGTCTCAGCGCCTGCGACCGCTGGCAAGTCTTCCAGCACAAGGCTTTCCGATGCTTTTAGTGCTTCCTGCGGCTGATCCAGTGCAAACCAGTACACCGCGAGGGAGGCATCGATCCAGAAGCGAGGCACGGTGCTACTCGCTGCCTCGTCGATGATTTCCTTCGCGCGCGGGGCGTCACCGAGGGCCCACAACGTGTTGAGGACACGGAGGTACGCGAGCCGGCCGCGGTCGTCGTCGGTGAGCTCCGAAACGGGCACTGCGGCCAGCACCTCGTCGGCTTCCTTGCCTGCGGGCAGCCAGGACAACGCATGCGCACGAAGGAAATACGCGCGTGGCGACGCGCCTGCGCGGATCGCCGCTTTCGCAAGGCGATCCGCCAGCCGCAAGTCTCCAAGCCAGATCGCACCACGTGCCGCGGTCAGGAGCAGATCGGGGTCGGGCGTCAGGTCGGAGTCGAGAATCATGCTTGCGCGGCGCACCACGTTGCGCATGTCGTCGCTGCCCGGGGCTGCCGCCAGCTCGGTCGCCACCCTTCCGCGCAGCCGTCGCAACCTGGTTTCGGCGGAGCGCGACCGTCGTACCTCGCCGTAGAGCGGGTGCGCGAGTCGCACCTCGATGCCGGCATCGCTTTCGTCGACCGTGATCAGGCCGCGCAGATTGGCGTCCTCGATGGCTTCGGGATCCGTAATCCTCCGCAACGTCCTCATCTCTAGCGGTTCCCCAACCGCCAGCGCGTCAATCACCTCAACCACGGGCTGTGACAGCGCACCGAAGCGGGATTCGATCAGCTCGACCAATCCCCTCGGCATGGTCGGTTCGCCGATCCATTGCCAGTAGCCGTTCTCCTGCCTGATTCGGCGGTCCGCTACTTCCTGCTCGACGATGTTGCGGAGATAAAGCGCGTTCCCGCGCGTCAGCTTCCACAGCCGGGTGGCGGCATCGGGATCCACCGGCCCGCCCAACGTGGCCGCCAACAGTTCGGCCACTTCGCCGTCTGAAAGCGGCTGCAGGTCCAATCGCTCGAATTGGCCGCCTTTCCACACCTCGTATATGTCGGTCGGAACGCGTTCGCCCTCACGCACGGTCAGTACGACCTTGGCGGCCGCGCGCTGCACGATCTGGTGCAGGACGAACGTCGACAGTTCGTCGATCAGATGGACGTCGTCGACACCGAGCACCACGGTGGTACCGGGCGGTGCCGATGTCACCGAATCGATCACGCCGCGCACCAGTTGCAGACGATCGGTGCCGCCCGACCCGGCCCATGACGCGAACGCACCGAGGGGCAACTTGCGCGCCGACGTCGTGCCGACCGCCCAGCGCGCTTCATAACCATCGGGCGCGACCGACGACAGCGCCTCTCGGACAATTCGGCTCTTCCCGACACCCGC
>JAVXWV010000799.1:0-11143 GCA_032230775.1 Mycobacterium sp.
GTGCCGCGAGCGTGCGCGTTTGTACGCATTTCACGGCGTGTTGGCGTACAGACACGCACGCTCGCGGATAGGTACCCCCAGCTCGCGGATTGCGGTTAGGCGCGACTGAGGCGCGAAAGCACTTCCGCCAGAACGTCATCGACACGTACGGCGGCCTGCTCGCCGGTCGCCAGGTTCTTCACACCAATCGTGCCCGCCTCGATGTCACGGTCACCGGCGACCAGTGCAATCGAGGCGCCCGAGCGATCCGCGGCGCGCATGGCGCCCTTGACGCCGCGGTCGCCGTAGGACAGGTCGACGCGCACGCCGGCCGCCCGTAGCCGCGCGGCCAGCACGGCCAGCTTCAGCTTGGCCTGCTCCCCCATCGGCACGCCGAACACATCGACGCGGGTGGTCCCTCCGACGGTCTTGCCCTCGGCCTTCAACGCCAGCACCGTCCGATCGACACCGAGGCCAAACCCGATGCCCGACAAATCTTTTCCGCCGAGTTGACGCATCAGACCGTCGTAACGGCCGCCGCCGCCGATGCCGGACTGCGCCCCGAGTCCGTCATGCACGAACTCGAACGTGGTCTTGGTGTAGTAATCCAGCCCGCGCACCATCCGCGGGTTGACCACATAGGGCACGCCCAACGCATCTAGATGCGCGAGCACCGTCTCGAAGTGCTGTTTGGCCACATCGGAGAGGTGGTCGAGCATGACCGGCGCGTCGGCCGTCAATTCCCGTACCTGCGGGCGCTTGTCGTCGAGCACCCGCAACGGGTTCAACCGAACGCGTTGCTGTGTCTCTTCGTCAAGGTCTAACTTGAACAGGAAGTCCTGCAACAGCTCCCGGTACTGCGGCCTGCAGGAGTCGTCGCCAAGCGACGTGATCTCGAGCCGGAACCCGTCGAGCCCCAGCGAGCGGAACCCGGCGTCGGCGATGGCGATCACCTCAGCGTCCAACGCGGGGTCGTCGACGCCGATCGCCTCCACACCGACCTGCTGCAGTTGCCGGTAGCGGCCCGCCTGCGGGCGCTCGTAGCGGAAGAACGGCCCGGCGTAGCAGAGCTTCACGGGCAGCGGCCCGCGATCGAGACCGTGCTCGATCACCGCACGCATCACGCCCGCAGTGCCCTCCGGACGCAGTGTCACCGAGCGATCGCCGCGGTCGGCGAAGGTGTACATCTCCTTCGACACCACATCGGTGGACTCCCCGACGCCGCGGGCGAACAGCGCGGTGTCTTCGAAGATCGGCAGTTCGATGTCGCCGTAGCCGGCGCGCCTTGCGGCGTCGAGCAGGCCGTCGCGCACTCCGACGAACTGCGCCGAGTCGGGCGGCAGGTAATCCGGGACGCCCTTGGGCGCCTGAAACTCGGTCACTGGGTCAGGCCTTCGAGGAACGGGTTGGTGCGGCGTTCGACGCCGATCGTGGTCTTTCCGCCGTGCCCCGGTAGTACCACGGTGTCGTCGTCGAGCACCAATAGTTTTGTCACGATCGAGCCGAGCAGGGCGCGCCCGCTGCCACCGGGCAGATCGGTTCTGCCCACCGATTGGCGGAACAGGGTGTCGCCGGTGAAGACGACGTCTTCGGGGCCGTCGGACACGCGGAACACGACGGAGCCACGGGTATGGCCGGGTGTGTGGTCGACAGTCACCGTCACACCACCCACATCTACCTTGTCACCGTCGCGGTCCAGCTCGACGACCTGCTTGGGTTCGCGGAACAGCGCGCCGAACACGGAGCTGGCCAAGCCCCCGATCAAACCGCGCCCGAAGTCCTTGATCGGATCGGTCAGCATGAACCGATCCTCGGGATGGATGTAGGCGGGGCAGCCGTACATGTCGGCGACCTTCTGCGCCGACCAGATGTGGTCCACATGCCCGTGCGTCAACAACACGGCGGCGGGCGTGAGGTGGTTCTCGTCGAGGATCTGCCGCAGCTGTCCCATCGCCCGCTGGCCCGGGTCGACGACGATCGCGTCTGCGCCGGTTCGCTTGGCCAGCACGTAGCAATTGCACGCCAACATGCCTGCCGGGAATCCCGTGATCAACACGGCCTCCAGTCTCCCATCTCCTGTTCGCGTGGGGCGCGACCCCCGCACTCAGCAACGCCTGGCAGACTCGTTGCCGACTGATCTGATTACGAGGAGGACAACGGCGGTGCCGACGAACGAACAACGGCGTGCAACAGCGAAACGCAAACTCGAGCGACAGCTGGAGCGCCGGGCAGCGAAGGAACGCCAGCGCCGCATCTTCACGATCGTCGGATCGATCGTGGCCGCGGTCGTCGTGATCGGCGCCATCGTTGCCACCGTCGTCGTCACCAACAAGGACTCCGGCACCAAGTCCGCGTCAGCGGTCACCACAACGCCGACCTCCGCGTTGCCCGACAAACCCGCCGCGCCAGGACAGCTGCCCGCCTTCGCGGCGCCTGCCAACCTGGGCGGCAATTGCCAGTACCCCGCGTCACCCGAGAAGGCAAGCAAGCCGGTCAACCCGCCCCGCACCGGCAAGGTCCCGACCGACCCGGCGCAAGTCAGCGTCAGCATGGCGACCAACCAGGGCAACATCGGGCTGCAGCTCGACAACGCCAAGTCGCCGTGCACGGTGAACAGCTTCGCCAGCCTGGCCCAGCAGGGCTTCTTCAACGACACGCCGTGCCACCGGCTGACCACTTCCGACGGGCTGGCCGTTCTGCAGTGCGGCGATCCGACGGGCCAGGGCAGCGGCGGGCCGGGGTACCAGTTCGAGAACGAGTACCCGACCGACCAGTTCCAGCCAGACGATCCCAAGCTGGGCCAGCCCTTGATGTATCCGCGAGGCACGCTCGCGATGGCCAACGCGGGCCCCGGCACCAACGGCAGCCAATTCTTCCTCGTCTACAAGGATTCGCAGCTGCCGCCCAACTACACGGTGTTCGGCACCATCGACCAGACCGGCCTTGCCACGCTGGACAAGATCGCCGCGGCAGGCACTGCCGACGGAAGCCAGGACGGCAAGCCGAAGGACGACGTCAAGGTCAAGTCGATCCTGCTCGACTGACTCAACCATGACCAGTCCGCCCCCGCCGTACGGCGCGTACCCGCCACCACAGGGCGCCTATCCGGGGTATTACGGCTATCCCCAATATCCCCAGCCGCAGCCCACCAACACGCTCGCCATCGTGTCGTTCGTGTGCGCGTTCCTCTTCGCACCGCTGGGGATCATCTTCGGCCACATGTCGATCTCGCAGATCAAGAAGACGGGCGAGGAGGGCCGCGGGCTGGCCATCGCGGGGCTCGTCATCGGCTACATGATCACGATCCTGACCATCGTGGTGGTGGTACTGAGCGTGCTGTTCTTCGTCCAGGTCGCGCATGAACTGGAGCGCCTGGACGTTATGACCCCGAACTACCCCGGCATCACCGCGACTCCGTCGCCGCCGGTCGACAACGCGCTGCCGCCGTTCGACCCACCGAAGACGCTGGGCTCCAACTGCCAATATCCGGCGACGACCGAGCCGGCGAGCAAGCCCGTCAAGCCGCCGCAGAACGGCCGGATCGCGCTGGATCCGGCCCTCATCCGCGCGATCGTCACCACCAATCAGGGCTCAGTCGGGCTGCAGTTGGACAACGGCAGGACGCCGTGCACGGTCAACAACTTCACGAGCCTGGCCAAGCAGGGGTTCTTCGACAACACCACGTGCCACCGGCTGACCACCTCGACCGGGCTTGGCGTACTGCAGTGCGGTGATCCGACCGGCTCCGGCACCGGCGGGCCGGGCTACCGGTTCCCGAACGAATACCCCACCAACCAGTACCGGCTGACCGATCCCGCGATGAAGATCCCGGTGATCTACCCTCGCGGCACGCTGGCCATGGCCAATTCCGGGCCCGGCACCAACGGCAGCCAGTTCTTCCTGGTGTACAAGGATTCGCAGCTGCCGCCGACCTACACCGTGTTCGGCACCATCGACAGCGCCGGACTGGCGACGCTGGACAAGGTCGCCGCGGGGGGCGTGGCCGGCGGGAGTGACGACGGCAAGCCGGTTGTTGACGCCACGATCAAGTCAGTGCAGATCGGCTAGCGGCCCGGACAATGTATGCCTACCGAGGCCGTCATCAATGTTGACAGCCTCAGAACGAGACTCAGCGGATTACGCCATTGCTCAAGCCCGCCAGCCGATTCACTAGCTCGGCGCGGTCTTGATGTAGAACTCGACGTTGTCGCCCTCGACCTTGGTGACCTTCATGTGGGCTGTGTAGTCCTTGCCCTCGGGTCCGGTGAAGTGGCACTCGAACTCTTTGCCCACCTCGGCGTCGACGCCCGAAGGGCATTTCACGTCGGTGGGCTTGAAGCCGGTCTGCTTCGACACCAAGTCGGTCACGGACCCGGCCGCTCCCTCGGGCTTGATCGTTGAACCACAACCGGCCAACAGCATCGCCAGCGAAGCCATCAGAACTACCAATGCAGTGCGCATCGCCGCAGTATTCCAGACAACGCAAACAATCAGTCAAATTTCGCGTGGACACTACGCCGCGGATGTCACCCGGTAGACGTCGTACACGCCCTCCACGTTGCGCACCACGTTCAGCACGTGCCCCAGGTGCTTTGGGTCTCCCATCTCGAAGGTGAACCGGCTGATCGCCACCCGATCATTGGACGTCGTCACCGATGCGGACAGGATGTTGACCTTCTCGTCGGCGAGCACACGGGTCACGTCGGAGAGCAGCCGGTGCCTGTCCAGCGCTTCGACCTGGATGGCGACCAGGAACACCGACGACGGCGACGGCGCCCACTCCACCTCGATGATCCGCTCCGACTGCTGTTGCAGCGACGTGGCATTCGTGCAGTCGGTTCGGTGCACGCTAACACCGCCGCCGCGGGTGACGAACCCCATGATGTTGTCGCCGGGCACTGGGGTGCAGCACTTGGCCAGCTTCGTCAGCACGCCGGGAGCGCCGGGAACCGCCACGCCGACGTCGTCGGTGCTGCGCTGACGCATCAGCATGGTCGTCGGCGTCGAGCGTTCGGCGAGCTCGTCGGCGGCCTCCTCATCGCCGCCGAACTGAGCCACCAGTCGCTGCACCACGTGCCGCGCCGAAACGTGACCCTCCCCGACCGCGGTGTACAACGCCGACACGTCGGTGTAGCGCAGTTCGCGAGCCAACGCCGCCATCGACTCGGCATTCATCAAACGCTGCAACGGAAGTCCGCTGCGGCGCACCTCACGCGCGATCGCGTCCTTACCTGATTCCAGCGCCTCCTCGCGGCGCTCCTTTGCGAACCACTGCCGGATCTTTGCCTTCGCCCGAGGAGACACAACGAACGTCTGCCAGTCCCGCGACGGGCCTGCGTTCGGTGCCTTCGACGTGAAAACCTCGACCACTTCGCCGTTTTCGAGCTTGCGTTCCAGCGCGACCAGCCTGCCGTTGACCCTGGCGCCGATGCAGCGGTGGCCAACCTCGGTGTGCACCGCGTAGGCGAAGTCGACCGGAGTCGAGCCCGTCGGGAGCGTGATCAGATCGCCCTTGGGCGTGAATACGAAGATCTCTTGCACCGCGAGGTCGTAACGCAGGGCCTCCAGGAACTCGCCGGGGTCGGCGGCCTCCCGCTGCCAGTCCAGAAGCTGGCGCATCCAGGCCATCTCGTCGATTTCGGCGGCGGCATGGCCGGTCGGTGGGCCGTTGCGGCCCTTGACTTCCTTATAACGCCAATGTGCCGCGATGCCGTACTCCGCGGTCTTGTGCATTTCTTCCGTGCGGATCTGCACTTCCAGCGGCTTGCCCTCGGGGCCGACAACAGTGGTGTGCAGCGACTGGTACACGCCGTACCGCGGCTGGGCGATGTAGTCCTTGAATCGGCCAGCAATCGGCTGCCACAGCGAATGCACCACGCCCACAGCGGCATAACAGTCGCGGATCTCGTCGCAGAGGATGCGCACCCCCACCAGGTCGTGAATGTCGTCGAAGTCGCGACCCTTGACGATCATCTTCTGGTAGATCGACCAATAGTGCTTGGGCCTGCCCTCCACGGACGCGTTGACCTTCATCGCGTTCAGCGCGGTGTTGATCTCGTCGCGCACCTTGGCCAGGTAGATGTCGCGCGACGGCGCCCGGTCGGCAACCAGCCGGACGATCTCCTCGTACTTCTTCGGGTGCAGGATCGCGAACGACAGGTCCTCGAGCTCCCACTTCACCGTGGCCATGCCCAGCCGATGTGCCAGCGGCGCAATAACTTCCAGCGTCTCGTGAGCCTTGCGGGCCTGTTTCTCCGGGGGCAGGAAGCGCATGGTGCGCATGTTGTGCAGCCGGTCGGCCACCTTGATCACCAGCACCCGCCCGTCGCGGGCCATTGCGATGATCATCTTTCGAATCGTCTCGGCGTCGGCGGCGGTCCCCAGCGCCACCCTGTCCAGCTTGGTGACACCGTCGACGAGATGTGCGACCTCCTCGCCGAAGTCGGCGGTCAACGCCTCCATCGTGTAGCCGGTGTCCTCGACGGTGTCGTGAAGCAGCGCGGCGACCAGCGTGGTGGTGTCCATGCCGAGCTCGGCCAGGATGTTAGCGACGGCGAGTGGGTGGGTGATGTACGGGTCGCCGGAGCGGCGCAACTGGTCAGCATGCCGCTCTTCGGCGACCTCGTACGCCTTCTGCAGCAGCGACACGTTGGCCTTCGGGAAGCTCTCCCGGTGCACGGCGACCAGCGGCTCGAGCACCGGGTTGACGGCACTGCGCTGGGCTGTCATCCGGCGTGCCAGCCGGGCCCGCACCCGCCGTGACGCGCTCGTAGAGGTCTTGGAGATTTCCAGCGGCTGCGTCTCGGGCATGTGGGCAGGGGGCGGCGACTCGACGGCCTGCCCGGTGCCGGGATCGTCAGCCATGGTCACCTACCTGTCTGCTCTTCGCGCGAGCGCTCATCGCCCTCAATCAGCGCAGACTTCGAGGATATCCGCTCAGGCGGTGTGCAAGCTGCTGACCGCTAGAGGTTTGAGCACGTCGCGGCCGCCGAGCCCGGCCAGTTCAAGCACCACCGCGGCGCCAGTGACCCTCGCGCCGCCCCTGCTGAGCAGTCGCGCCGTGGCCGCAACCGTGCCCCCGGTGGCCAGCACGTCGTCGATAATGACGACGTTGCGCCCGGCCAGTTCGATGCCGTCGGCCGGGATCTCCAGGGTGGCTGTGCCGTACTCGAGGTCATAGGTTTCGCTCAGCACCGGAGGCGGCAACTTACCCCCTTTGCGCACAGCCAGGACGCCCGTACCCAGCCGCAGAGCGACGGCGCCTGCCAGCAGAAAGCCGCGTGCGTCGACCCCGGCGACCAGGTCGGTGCCGAACGCGACCTCGGCGAGCGCGTCGGTCACGGCCGCGAAGCCACGATCATCTGCGAACAGTGGAGACAGATCCTTGAACTGAATACCCGGCGAGGGAAAGTCCGCCACCTCGCGGGTCAGCGACGCGATGAGTGCCGAGATAGTGCTGTTTCCCGGGTCCTGCCCTCCGGTGCTCATCGCGCCAGCATCCAGCGGTCCATGTTCCACCCCGCACCCCATCGAGTCGGATTGCTGCTCACCGCATACATCTTCTTCGAAGTCAGCAATGTCCGCTGCTGACGGTAGAGCGGCAGCGTCGGCACGTCGGCCCACAGGATCGATCCGGCCTCGCCGAGCAGCCGGGCCAGTTCCTTCGGATCAGAGATCACCGCCATAGACGCGATGATGCCGTCGATGCGCTCGTTGGAGTAGCCCGCCAGATTGTTGCCGTTGCTGGTGTGCAGGTCGTACGCGTCCATCGCCGATGAGCCCGTGGATCCGCTGCCAGCGGCGCCGCCAGTGCTGGCGATCAGCACGTCAATCTTGTTGTCGCGCAGGCTCAGTGGGCCGATGGTGTCCGAGGCCGCGTCCTGCACCGTGATTCCGGCCGGGGCGCACGCCTTGGCGATCGAACCGACCGTCGCGGCGAGCCGCGCATTGGGGCTCTGATAACCGATGCGCACGGTCAACGGCTGCCCGTTGACCGCGGCGCGGGCGGCGTCGGGATTCGAGACGACGAACTGGCCTGCCTCAACCGCCCCCTCGGCCGCACCGAACGCATCCTCCGTCGCCGGGTTGAGACGGGCGTTGGCGATCGGCAGCGCCGCGTTCTTCGCGATCATGTCGCGAGGTGTGCACAGCGCAAGCGCCCGACGCGCCGGCGGGCCTGCCATCGGGCCCTGCGGTGCGAAAATGAGCTGCTCGATGCCCGCCGACGGCGCGTCTTTGCGTACGTAGTCGTCGGGCAGGTTCAACGTTCCCGACGAACCAGCCGAGATATCCACCACGTCGTAGCCGCGCTTGTTGATTCGGTCCTGGATGTCGGCGCCGCGCGGCCACACGGTGATTCTGCTGGTGACGGGCTTGGCGCCCCACCACTTGTCGTTGGCGACGAGCACGACGGACCCGTCCTTGCTCACCGAGTCGATCTTGTAAGGCCCCGACGACGGAAATCTTTTTGGATCGATTTCCTGGGAGCTGAGATTCCAGGTGTTGTTCCACACCTTCGCGATGCGGTCGACGGCCGGGCCGTCGTTGTTGAGCAGCGCCGTGGTTACGTCGATCCCGAGTTCGTCGGAGATGACATGCGACGGCATCATCGACGTCGCTCCGAAGAGCTGGCCGAAATCGACGAAAGCACGGTCCTGGGCGAACGTCACCCTCGTCTTCTTCTGCCCCGGAGCGCAGTCGACGGAGGCGATATCGCTGTAGCCCGCCCGGTTGGCCGCGTCGAACCCGGGCAGCCGACCGGACTGCGACGCCCACGCCAAGACCATGTCGTCGCAAGTGATCGGCTTGCCGTCGGAGTAAACGGCATTCGCACTGATCTCGTAGTCGAGCACCAGCGGCGCGCGTCCGACCACAGAGATGGAGCCGAAGTCGTGGTCGCCGACGATCTGGCCGTCGGGTCCGTGGTAGTTGAAGCCCGTCAGCACTCGGGCGAAAGCCTGCGGCCCGCCCGACGCGGCACCGGCAACGGTGTTGGTGTTGTAGGTGACCACAGGGCCGTCGACGGCGTAGTTGATGGTCTCGGCCGGGCTTCCCGAGCACGCCGACAATCCCAGCCCGCCGATCAGCGACAGCACGGCCGCCGCGATGGCGCCCCGGCTCCGGTGGACCATTGGCCCTACCGCCGCCGGGTGTTTCGCTTACCCGACGGTCGTCCGGTCCGGCTGGCTGTCGGCCGCGCGGGCCGCGCCCCGGGCGCAGGCTTCTCGGGAACCGGCTTTGCTGCCAGCGACGCGGCGGCGACCGGCTCCGCTGGTTCGGCGTCCTCCCCCGCCTCGGTGGCCTTGGTTGGCTTGCGCCGGTTGAGCGCCCGCCGCGTGTGCGTGCGGACGAGTTCGGTGCGCTCGCGCAGTGACACCAGCAGCGGGGTGGCGAAGAAGATCGACGAATACGTGCCGACGATGACGCCGACCAGCTGTACCAGGGCGAGGTCCTTCAGCGTCCCGACCCCGAGCAGCCACACCGCGACCACCATCAGGGAAATGATCGGCAGCACTGAGATCAGGCTGGTGTTGATCGATCGCATGAAAGTCTGGTTGATCGCCAGGTTCGCCTGTTCGGCGAACGTGCGTCGGGTGGTGTGCTCGAAGCCGTGGGTGTTCTCCTCGACCTTGTCGAACACGATGACGGTGTCGTACAACGAGAAGCCAAGGATGGTCAGCAGGCCGATGACGGTGGCCGGGGTGACCTCGAACCCGACCAACGCGTACACGCCGGCGGTGACGACCAGGTCGAACACCAATGTCAAGAGCGCCGAGATCGCCATGTACCGCTCGTAGCGAATGGTGATGTAGATGGACGCCAGCACCAGGAAGACCACCAACGCGATGAGCGCCTTCTTGGTGATCTGTCCGCCCCAGGTCTCCGACACCGCCGAATCGCTGATCGCCTGCTTGCTGGGCTGGCCGTCTGAGCCCTTCGGCTTGAACGCATCGAAGAGCGCGTTGCGCAGTTGTTCCGTTTCCGGGTTCGTCAGCGTCTCCGAGCGAATCTGGACGGTGGCAGAGCCGCCGCTGCCGACGACCACCACGGATTCGGCTGACTTGCCGAGTGCCTTGCTGAACACATCCTCGACCTGCTGGACGCTGACTGTGCCCGACTCGCCTGCGGCGGGCATTGACACCTTGGTGCCGCCCTCGAAGTCGATGCCGAAGGTGAAGCCGCGGATCAAGATGCCTGCGAGTGCGGCCGCGACGATCAGCCCGCTGATCCCGTACCAGAGCTTGCGGCGCCCGATGACCTCGAAGGCCCCGGTGCCGGTGTAGAGCCGGACGAAGAAGCCGTGCCGTGGCGCGTCAGACGCCGCGGATTCCAGGTCGGGTGCCTCGACACCGGCCGATTCGGTTTCGGTGACGTCGGATGAATGTTTGCCTGCCATCTCGCTATCCCCGTCCCGTCGCGTGCACAGCTCGTCGTTCGCGCGCGATCTGCTGCACCGCCCCGAGCCCGTTGAACGCCGGCTTTGCCAACGTCGTCGACTTCGACGCGAGGTACACAAGCGGCCAGGTCACCAGGAACACCACGACGACATCGAGAATCGTGGTCAGGCCCAGCGTGAACGCGAAGCCCTTCACCTGGCCGACCGCCAGGAAGTAGAGCACCGCGGCGGCCAGGAAGGTGACCGCGTTGCCGGACAGGATCGTCTTGCGCGCCCTTACCCAACCGCGCGGCACGGCCGAGCGGAACGAACGCCCTTCGCGTATCTCGTCTTTGATGCGTTCGAAGAACACCACAAACGAGTCGGCTGTGGTGCCTATACCGATGATCAGGCCGGCGATACCCGCCAGGTCGAGCGTGTAGTTGATGTATCTGCCGAGCAACACAAGGATGGCGAAAACCATTGCGCCGGAAGCGACCAGCGACAGCGCGGTCAGCAATCCGAGCACCCGGTAATACAACAGCGAATACACCAACACCAGTGCCAGACCGATCGCACCCGCGAACAGCCCGGCCCGCAGCGACGTCAAACCGAGTGTCGCGGAGACGGTTTCGGCCTCCGAGGATTCGAACGACAGCGGCAGCGAGCCGTACTTCAGCACGTTGGCCAGTTCGCGGGCCGAGTCGGCGGTGAAGTGGCCGGTGATCTGGGTACGGCCACCGGGAATCGCTTCCTGAATCGTCGGCGCGCTGACGACCTGCGAGTCGA
>JAVXWV010000817.1:0-6102 GCA_032230775.1 Mycobacterium sp.
TGCACCACTGCGTCGTCGACGGAATGGAAAGCGTCGAGTTGATGGCCGCCATGCACGATCTCGCCCCCGACGGCCCCCGGCCCGCGCCGCCAGATCGCGCATTCGAGCCCGGCCCACTCCCGTCGACGTCGGACCTCGTCGCTCGCACGGCGACCAACATCGCCCTGTATCCGCTGCGGGTCAGCAAGGTGTTGCTTCCGAGCGCCTTCAATGCGCTACGCCATCTGCACACGTTGCCTGGCGCGCTGGTGTCTGGCGTGGCCTCGACACTGGCTCCGGGAAGCGGGTCATTGTTCGCCCCGGCCACTCGGTTCAACGGGTCCGCGACGCCGCACCGGGTGTTCGAGGCCCGCTTCCACGACCTCGCCGACTTCAAACGCATCAAGGGTTGCGTGCCCAAGGCGACGATCAACGACGTGACACTGGCCTACGTCGGCGGCGCGCTCCGGAACTACCTCGACGGGCACAGTGAACTGCCCGACGAGAATCTCGTCGCGGCCTGCCCGGCGTCCATTCGCTCCACTGACGAGCGCGGCGCAGGCGGCAACCGACTCTTCGGCAGGCTGCACCCGCTGGGTACCTCGATCGCCGACCCACTCGAACGCCTTGCGGCGATCGTCGAAGAGACCTCGGCCTTCCGCGAAAACGCCGATTCCGCGGGCAACTCCCGGTTGATGGATCTGGTGGGCGTGGTGCCCACCACGCTGCTCGGGCTGACGGTCAAGGCCGCCACTGCCATGCCGTTCTCCGCTCCCACCATCGCCAGCACCACGGTGAGCAATGTGCCAGGACCGACGGAACCGATCTACTTCGCGGGTGCTCGACTCCAACGGGTCACCGGGCTGGGTCCCCTGATCGGGGGGATGAATCTGTTCCACGTCGTCGTCAGCTACAACGGGACCATTTCGATCGGAGCGACCGCCGACCGCAGCGCGCTCCCCGACCCCGCCCACTACGCCGAGTGCATGCAGACCGCTTTCGACGAACTGCTCAGCGCCGCCAACAGTCAGTCGACGTCAACGATCAGTTGACGGTCCCCTGGCCGATGAACCACCCGTGGCGAGTACCTTCCTAAACTCCGCGCTCGACGGGCAGCAGTCCGCGGTCGACGGCGCTGACCAGTGCGGCGTGGTCGGCTTCTGTCTGATCGGCGTAGCGCCGCGCGAATTTGCACAATGCCTTGTCAACCCGGTCGGAGCTCCCCATGTAACCGGCGATCATCGAGGCGCCGCTTGTCCTGGCGTGCCCCTTGGCGAGGAGCTGACCCACCACTCCGGCGTAGTCAGTCAGCGCCGCCGCATCGATTGCGTCTAAAGGTATGCGTCCCTTCATGTTTCGGAACTGACGCACGTAGTATTGCAGGCCGTCCATCGTGGTCCACCCCAGTAATGGGTCGCTCACCGTCTGCAGTGACTGTTGGTATTCCACGACCCGCTGCCCCTGGTGCGCGTGCCATGCTGATTCACCGTGCACGTAGCGCGCAAGCACCGATCGGCGAGCTTGCTTGAGCTGTAGGAAAACAACGTCGGATTCCGATGAACCCTCCAGCAGCGCCACGTAGGCACGCAGGCCGACACTGCCCACCCCGACGACCTTGTGTGCAACGTCGACCAACGTGTAGCCACCGAGAACACGTCGCCAGTACGAGGGCAGAGTTTCGAGATATTCGTCCAGTGCCTCCGCCAGTGACTCCGCTTCACGCGGGGGCAGCCGCGTGATCAGGGGTGGTTCCTCGACAATCTTCCGCTCGCCGTCCACCTCATGGGTGAAGCGCGGCAGCGCCCGGTCGCCTGTGCGGTGGCGCGCTCGCTTCGCCGACCGCACGACCTGTTCGCTGAGCGGGCCCGCCGTCTCGGCCGCCAGCCTGTCGACATCAAGCCGAACGAAAGACCTTGTGAACAACGGCAGGTCGGCGAGCCGCCGCAATTCGAGACGATACGAGGCCACACAGGACCGGACAGCGTTGCCGCAGTGGTCTTCCGACGTCCCGTTGTGGCGCCCGGCGACCCAGATACTCGCGGCCAACCGCCGCAGGTCCCACTCCCAGCCGCCTGGGTGGGCCTCGTCGAAATCGTTGAGGTCGATCACCAGATCCCGCTCGGGAGATGCGTAGAACCCGAAGTTGCCGAAGTGCGAGTCACCGCACACCACGGGCGTGATTCCAGTTGCAGGCAGATGCGCGACGTCCTCGGCCATCACCACCGCGGTTCCGCGCAGAAATCCGTACGGCGAGTCGACCATGCGACCCACCCGGATCGGGATCAGCCGGTCGACCCTCCCCTTGTGACTGACGTTGATGAGTTCCACAGGGTCGGGACGGTCAGAAGGCGCCGTCCAGTCGGCTAGCGACTTGCGCGGCACCCGCTTGCGCAGACTTTTGCCGAGGGCATAGCGCTCGGCCCGTGTTACCGGCCGCTGTCGCAACGACCGATACGCAGTGCCGTCGGCATCGGCAAGTACGGTGTGCACGCCGGCAGCTGCGATGCCATCCATATCGGCTGGATACCCCGTTCGTTGGGAATAGTCCAGGGGCCAGTTCGCGGTAACCCCCTTCACAGCCGATGACGCAAGCTCTCCGCGTGTATGTGTCCAACGGTCGGAATGTCGATGTGGCGAGGAAAATACAGCTTGACCTGCGGTTATTGAAACTCCAGCTAATGCGCGGCAACCTTTTTGGTGTAGAAAACGCGGTCGTATCCGTCCTGGCGGCCGCGGGCGGTCTCGATATATCCATGACGCGGGTAGAACGTTTGATTCTCGGTCATCGCCTGGTTGGTGAGGAGCCTGACCTCCGACAGGCCAAGTTCGCGGGCGTCGTCCTCGGCACGGGCGAGCAACAGCGCACCATAACCGTGCCCCTGCGCGCCGGGGGCGACTGCGACGGTGTCGAGCAACAGATGGTCGTCGTGCACCTCATTGACGACGACTCCGGCGACCTCGCCGTCAGCTTCGATCACCCACACTCGCGACGACGCGACGGCGGCACGGTAGTCGGCACCCATCGGCGCCGGTTGTCTGCCAATCCGAGCGACGTATATTTCGAAAGCTGCGTGCACGATGCGCTCGATGACTGCCACGTCGGACGGACCCGCCCGGCGAACCTGCACGTCGACCACCGCGCCGACGGTAGAGCATTGCGGTACCGATCGAGCACTGAAGTCAACGATCGATCCGCCGGCCCGCCGCGTCGGCGCAGGCATCTCAAGTGGCAATCGTGCGGTCGATGATCACTGCGCACAGCCTCGAGGTAGCGCGGCGAAATCCGCAAACACCCGATCAAAACGAGTGGAGCTAGGGGGACTCGTACCCCGACTCCCACACTGCCAGGAGCGGGCAGGAGCCGTGAGCAGGCACGATAACAGGGATTTCGGGCTGTAGTTGCCGTAGTTAAGGGAGTAGTTGTCGTCAAGATTTGTCGTCACTCATGCGTGGTGCGTAGTCAGACTGCCGTGGTGCCGCCGTCGACAATCAACTCCATACCATTGACATAGCTTGAGTCGTCCGAGGCGAGGAACAGTGCGACCGTCGCAATCTCCTCAGGACTGCCCATCTTTCCCGTGGGATCAATGCCTCAAACTGCGCCTTCGTCTCCTCGTCGAACTACTGCTCCTGTATGGGCGCGGCGACCTGGCCCGGGGTCAGCACGGCCAACGCCATACCGCTTGATCCACCCGTGATCACCGCTACCTTGCCGTCAAGCTTTCCCACGATTACTCCATCGATCGATTACCTGGCTGGCGAAATCGACCATCTGATCAAGCGTGGGGAACATCGCGAAGGCATCCACGATCGCCTCGTCAGCACCGGACTCGGCGAGGCGCTCGAGCTTGCCGACAACCGTGTCAACGGACATGCCCGGTTCGAGGTTGAGCCGCGTGGCCGTCTTCAGTGCGTCGGGATCGCGGCCGGCGTCTTGGGCCGCGCGGCGGGCAATCGACCACAGGGGATCTTTGACTTCGTCCGGCAGCCCCTCGACCCCAAGCCAGCCGGTGCCGCTGCGGCCGACCCGGCGCATCGCGGCCTCGCTGGCACCGCCGATCCAGATGGGCGGACCGCCGGCCTGGACTGGGCGCAGGTCGGCATGGACCGGCGGCAGGGAGAAGAACTCGCTATCCCAGGACACCGGGTTGATCGTCCACCACTGGTGCAGGAACGCCAGCACGTCATCGAGCATCTTCCCGCGCCGGCGCCAGTCCGCGCTGCGGGCGATGTCGTGTTCGTCCTTCATCCACCCGATTCCCACGCCGACGTCGAGGCGGCCGTCGCTGAGCACGTCGAGCGTGGTCAGCAGCCGGGCCAGGTGAACCGGCTCGTAGTAGAACGTGCTTAGCGTGCTGGCGTTCAGGCGCACCCGGCTTGTCGCCGTCGCGGCGACCGTCCACAGCAGCACCGGATCGAGGTAACGGGTCATCTGCGGCGGGTACGGCTGCTCCTTGCCCGGATAGGTGCTGTGCATGTCAACCGGCGTGACCAGTCGATCGCCGACCCACAGCGTGTCGTAACCTAGGTCCTCGAGTCCGCGGCAGAAAGCGCTCAGACCAGCGGCGCTGCTGACCGCGGGCCCGACAAAGGGAATTACGAAACCAAGCTTCATCGCGAGAATCCTCTCCAGCAGACCCATCGTCTGCCGACATCGATATCGTTTAGGTGTCGATCAACCACTATTTTTTGGGCGCACGGCGCCCCTGTTCGTTGTCTGCTCGGGCCCGGGCTTTGCGGTTCAGCTGGGAACGGTGACGCCGAGGGAGAAGTTCAGGTTCCCGACGCCGTTGTTGGCCAGGCCTACTGACAGCAGGCCCGCGCCCTCCAGCCAGTGCGCCATGCTCAAGTCGCCGGTGTCCTGCGGGCGCAGTCCGAGGCTCGTGATGAACGCTGACACGCTCGCTTTGGCCTGCGCGTCATCGCCGGCCATGAACACGTCCAGCGGGCCGCCCGCGGCCAGGACGTCGCGGAAGAGGGTGTTGAACGCCTTGACGACGTGGGCGCTCGCGGGGGCGGCTTCGGCGACCATTTGCGCGATGGAGGTGTCGGCTGGGATGGCCAGCCCGTCGGCCGTGGCGTTGAAGGGGTTGGTGATGTCGACGATGATCTTGCCCGCGAGGGCGTCCCCGTACTCGCTGACGATCGACACGGCGCTATCGAACAGCACGGCCAGGATGACGACGTCGCCGGTCGGGACGGTGCCGAACTCTCCTGTCGTGGTGCTGTCGCCGAGCGTTTTGGCCAGCTCGGCGGCCTTGGATTGATCGCGGCCGATGACCTCGACGGTGTTGCCGCCCGCTATCGCCAGCGTGGCGATGGTGCGGGCCATGTTCCCGGTGCCGATGATGCTGATGGTGCTCATGAAGTGTCCTGTCCTTGCTGATGGGTGATAAGGGTTGGCTCCTGCGCCTTAAGGAAGCGTGGAGGTTGAGCGGAAGCGACCGAATCGGCCGAACCCTCGTGAAGCAGGGCGTGGCGTTCGGCGTTACTTGTCGTGCGTGAGAAGTTCCCAGGGCTGCGTGCCGAGGAGACCCGCAAGGTGGCGCTGCATCTGGACGCCGGCCGGCAGCGGGCGCCACCATATGGTGACCTCGGCGATCTTGCCGTCCGCGTCGAGCAGGATGTAGTCCATTCCGTTGACCACGGTGTCCTCGATCTGCAACCGGAAGTACGCGGCGTGGTGCGTTTCTCCGGTGAGGACTTCCTTGTAGGTGAGGTCGGCCGCCGCGCCGACCCCTTGCATGGCTTGCAGGACTGCCTCGCGGCCGATGAGTGGCTCGTCGCCGAGCGGGCCGTACATCACCACGTCCTCGGCGAGGATGCTGGAAAGGGCGTCTTTGTCTGCGCCGCCGTGCATGGCGTCGACGAAGGATTGCACGGCGTCGCGGTGCGGGGCGAAGGTGGTCATGGTTACTCCTCATGTGCTTTGTTGCTCGGTGTGTGTGACCTGGTCGGTGCGCCCACCGGTAAGGGTTGAGTCGGTGTGTGCCCAGGTCATCGAGGTGAGACGTCGTTGTCGGCCTACATGCCGGTGTCGCTTACTCAGATGACTGTGGTGCCGCCGTCGACAACCAGCTCCATGCCGTTGACGTAGCTCGAGTCGTCGGAGGCGAGGAACAA
>JAVXWV010000835.1:0-3698 GCA_032230775.1 Mycobacterium sp.
CCAGGATGGCGATCGCGATGGCCAGGGCGGGCGGTATGGGTGTGCTTCACCGCAACCTCCCCGTGGCTGAGCAGGCGGGCCAGGTGGAGACGGTCAAGCGCTCGGAAGCAGGCATGGTCACCGACCCCGTCACCTGCTCACCGGACAACACGCTGGCCGAGGTCGATGCGATGTGCGCGCGGTTCCGGATCTCCGGCCTGCCCGTAGTCGACGACACCGGCGAGCTGGTCGGCATCATCACCAACCGCGACATGCGGTTCGAGGTTGACCAGTCCAAGCCCGTCTCCGAGGTGATGACGAAGGCGCCGCTGATCACTGCACAGGCGGGCGTTTCCGCTGAGGCGGCGCTAGGACTGTTGCGCCGCTACAAGATTGAGAAGCTGCCGATCGTCGACGGCCACGGCAAGCTGACCGGGCTGATCACCGTCAAGGACTTCGTCAAGACCGAGCAGTTCCCGCTGTCCACCAAGGACAGCGACGGCAGGCTGCTGGTCGGCGCGGCCGTTGGTGTCGGTGACGATTCGTGGACGCGGGCGATGACGCTCGTCGACGCCGGGGTCGACGTGCTGATCGTCGACACCGCACATGCGCACAACAGGCTGGTGCTCGACATGGTGCACCGGCTCAAGGCGGTGGTCGGCGACCGCGTCGAGGTAATCGGTGGCAACGTCGCGACCAGGGCGGCGGCGGCCGCTCTGGTCCAGGCCGGCGCCGACGCGGTGAAGGTAGGTGTCGGGCCGGGGTCGATCTGCACAACGCGGGTGGTCGCAGGCGTCGGCGCACCGCAGATCACGGCGATCCTGGAGGCTGTCGCAGCATGCGCACCATCGGGGGTACCGGTCATCGCCGACGGCGGACTGCAGTACTCCGGTGACATCGCCAAGGCGCTGGCCGCTGGTGCGTCCACCGCCATGCTCGGTTCGCTGCTGGCGGGCACCGCCGAGTCACCTGGCGAGCTGATCTTCGTCAACGGCAAGCAGTTCAAGAGCTACCGCGGCATGGGTTCGCTGGGTGCGATGGCTGGCCGGAGCGGCGCTGGAAGTACTGGCAGGTCGTACTCCAAGGACCGCTACTTCCAGGACGACGCGCTCTCCGAGGACAAGCTGGTGCCGGAGGGCATCGAGGGCCGGGTACCGTTCCGTGGCCCGCTGTCGACGGTGATCCACCAACTCACCGGCGGCCTGCGCGCGGCGATGGGCTACACCGGTTCGGCCACCATCGAGCACCTGCAGCAGGCGCAGTTCGTGCAGATCACCGCGGCGGGCCTCAAGGAGAGCCATCCCCACGACGTCGCGATGACGGTCGAAGCGCCCAACTACTACGCCCGCTGAAAAGGTGGGCGCGCCGATGAGTGCTTGCGCGAAGAGGAGATAACCCCGCATGCGAGACATGGTTGAAATCGGCATGGGCAGAACCGCCCGTCGCACCTATGAACTCGATGACATCAATATCGTGCCGTCGCGGCGCACACGGTCCAGCCAGGACGTGTCCACGACCTGGCAGTTGGACGCCTACCGTTTCGAAATCCCCGTGGTGTCGCATCCGACCGACGCGCTGGTGTCGCCTGAGTTCGCGATCGAGCTGGGCCGCTGCGGCGGCCTCGGCGTGCTCAACGGCGAAGGTCTGATCGGTCGGCACGCCGATGTCGAGGAGAAAATCGCTCAGGTCATCGAGGCCGCCGAGAAGGAGCCGGAAACGTCGGCGGCGATTCGGCTGCTTCAGCAATTGCATTCGGCGCCACTGGATCCCGAACTGCTGGGCGCCGCGGTGACGAGGATCCGTGACGCCGGGGTGACGACGGCGGTGCGGGTCAGCCCGCAGAACGCGCAGGCGCTGACGCCATCGCTGGTGGCCGCGGGTATCGATTTGCTGATCATCCAGGGCACCATCATTTCGGCCGAACGCGTCGCGCAGGACGGTGAGCCGCTGAACCTCAAGACGTTCATCTCCGAGCTCGACGTGCCGGTGGTGGCCGGCGGTGTGCTCGACCACCGAACGGCTCTGCATCTGATGCGCACCGGCGCCGCAGGCGTCATCGTCGGCTACGGATCGACGTCCGGTGTGACGACCACCGACGAGGTGCTGGGCATCAGCGTGCCGATGGCCACTGCGATCGCCGACGCCGCCGCCGCCCGTCGCGAGTACCTCGACGAGACCGGCGGCCGCTATGTGCACGTGCTGGCCGACGGCGACATCCACACCTCCGGCGATCTGGCCAAGGCCATCGCGTGCGGTGCGGATGCGGTGGTGCTCGGCACCCCGCTGGCGAGCGCGGCCGAAGCGCTCGGTGGCGGCTGGTTCTGGCCGTCCGCCGCGGCCCACCCGTCGCTGCCGCGCGGCGCGTTGCTTCAGGTGGCTTTCGGTGAGCGCCCGTCGCTGAGGCAGGTGTTGACCGGCCCGTCGGACGACCCGTTCGGTTCGCTGAACCTCGTCGGCGGGCTGCGCCGCTCGATGGCGAAGGCGGGCTATTGCGATCTCAAGGAATTCCAGAAGGTCGGCCTGAACGCCGGGAGCTGACCCACGTCGCGCCGATTTCTGCGTGATGGTCGTGCTTTGGTCGAAATCGCAGCCCTGAGGTAGAAATCGACGCGGCGTTTCCCGAGGTTGAGATCTCAAGGAATTCCAGAAGGTCGGCCTGAACGCCGTGAGCTGATCCTTAGCTCTGCTTTACAAATTAGGGCCACCTGTCTAGAAAGCGGCCCATCGATAAGTCCATACTGAGCGGATGAAACCTGACTATGACGTCTTGATCATTGGTTCGGGGTTCGGGGGGAGCGTCACCGCGCTGCGTCTCACCGAGAAGGGCTACCGCGTGGGGGTGCTCGAGGCGGGCAGGCGGTTCAACGACGAAGACTTCGCGAAGACCTCGTGGAACCTGCGCAAGTTCCTGTGGGCGCCGAAGTTCGGCATGTACGGCATCCAGCGGATCCACCTGTTGCGCAACGTCATGATCCTGGCGGGCGCAGGGGTAGGCGGGGGTTCCCTGAACTACGCCAACACCCTGTACGTGCCGCCGGAGCCGTTCTTCGCCGACCCGCAGTGGAAGAACATCACCGACTGGCGTGCGGAGCTGATGCCGCACTACGACCAGGCTCAGCGGATGCTCGGCGTCGTCAAGAATCCGACCTTCACCGATGCCGACCGCCTCATGAAAGAGGTCGCCGAGGACATGGGCGTTGGCGACACGTTCGTGCCGACGCCGGTGGGGGTGTTCTTCGGACCGGACGGTGAGAAGACGCCGGGCAAGACGGTGCCCGACCCGTACTTCGGCGGTGCAGGGCCCGCGCGTACGGGCTGCATCGAATGCGGCTCCTGCATGACGGGCTGCCGCTACGGCTCCAAGAACACACTGCTCAAGAATTACCTTGGCCTGGCGGAAAAAGCTGGGGCAGAAGTAGTTCCGATGACCACCGTCACCGGATTGGAGCCGCGGGCCGACGGGCTGTGGAAGGTCCGTACCGCGCGGACGGGCCTGCTTCCCGGCAGGCGGCGGACCTACACCGCCTCGCATGTGGTGCTGGCTGCCGGAACGTGGGGGACTCAGAAGCTGCTGTTCAAAATGCGCGACAAGGGAAAGCTTCCCAAGCTCTCCGACAAGCTGGGCTTGCTGACGCGAACCAACTCGGAGTCGATCGTCGGCGCCGCGACCTTCGCGGTCTCAAAGGACCTCGACCTCACGCACGGCGTGGCGATCACCT
>JAVXWV010000871.1:0-3584 GCA_032230775.1 Mycobacterium sp.
CGTCGAAGGGGTACGTGGCAGTCATATTGCTCTCCCAGGGTGCGGTTGATCGAGTGTGTGTGGATACAGACGAGGCACCACGGCGAAACTCATCGCCGTTCGACTCCTGCAGTCCGGTCGCCCCGCATGCGGCCCAGGACTCGACCACGGCCAAGGCGTGGTCGGCAGGACGGCGACATGGCCCTCGGCGAACCGACACCTCAAGCCCGGGCACGCCAAGCCGCGCCCGCATGGTCCCTCGCCGCTCGGGTGACGTCATCGCTCGCGTGTTCGTAAATGCGCGGAAATCGAATATGCAGCTTTACCGGTTAGCCTTCCCCTGTCTTGATCTGATGAATCACGAGGTTCGCCGATCGTCTCCCCTGATGTGACCGCTGTCGGCACAGGCTGCGACATGCGCTGTAGCGTGACGGACCGTGAACTCATCTCGTGTTTCTTCTTCCGTCGCGCTGGTGGCCTGCGCCGCGTCACTCGTCATCACGCTCGCCGCATGCGGCTCCGATACGGATACTTCATCGACACCCACCTCCTCCTCCGTCTCCGACGTGTTCTCGGCGCCTTCGCTCGTGGAAACGTCAACCGAAGCCAGCTCGTGTCCAATGGCAACGCCCGCGAACGGTGGCACACCGGAGTGGACGCTATCCGGGACCACTGGCAGCGTCGCGGTCACCGGATCCACGGATACCGCAGCGCCCCTCGTCACCGTGAAAGCACCGTTCAGCGTGACCGAGACCCAGGTGCACACCCTGAAAGCCGGTGACGGCCCGGTCGTCGCAAATTCGGCGAAGGTTTCCGTCTGCTACATGGGCGTAAATGGACGTGACGGATCGGTGTTCGACAGCAGCTACCAACAGGGCGCCCCGGTTCAGTTCTCGCTTGACGGAGTCGTGTCCGGCTTCCAGAAGGCCATCGCAGGACAGAAGGTCGGGTCGACAGTCGCTGTTGCAATGACTTCTGCCGACGGCTACCCCGACGGTCAGCCCGCAGCCGGCATCCAGAAGGGAGACTCGCTCGTCTTCGCGATCAAGATTCTCAACGCCTCGAGTTGAGCTGCGACGATCGCCCAAGCGAGGCAGTCGTTGACATCAAAGACGGCTTCTCCAAAGACAATTCGCAGATAGTTCACAGGCGAATCGTTAACTAACAGCCGCCGGAAATCCCAGCGAAGTCGGCGCAATACAGGCGCCACGATCGCGTATTCATCTTGTCATGCCGGGGCGTTGCGATGGCGTCTGGAAGCGATGACGGGACCCCAGGAGCGGCGATGACCAAGAAGTTCCACCTCGGCTGGTTCATGAACTTCACACCGCCGGTGTGGGACACCGATGACGCCTCGCCCGACGTGTACCAATGGCCGAATGGGCGTTTCTACGTCGACATGGCACGCAGCATGGAGCGGGCCTGCTTCGACTTGATCATGATCGAGGACACCGTCATGGTTGCCGACGCATACGGCGGCACCATGGAGGGCGCGCTGAAGCACTCGGCCTTCGCTCCCAAACACGATCCGCTGCCTCTGGCCGTACTCATCGCGGCCAGCACTTCCCGGATGGGCATCGTCGCGACCCTCTCGACGAGCTTCTATCCGCCGTATCTGTTGGCGCGGGTGTGTTCGACCATTGACTCGATCACAGAAGGCCGGTTCGGATGGAACATCGTGTCCTCGGCGGAGGACCGGGCCGCACAGAATTTCGGACTGGAAGGGCTGCCCGAGCACGACGAACGCTACAACGTCGCCGAGGAATACTTCGACGTCGTCAACCAACTGTGGGACTCGTGGGAAGCCGACGCCGTTGTGATGGACCGCGATTCGCATACCTACGCCGATTACCGCAAGGTCCACTCCATTGACTTCGACGGCAAGTACTTCAAGTCCCGCGGCCCACTCAACACCGTGCCCTCACCGCAACACCGACCCACCTTCCTACAAGCCGGCGCATCCCCGAGGGGTCGGCAGTTCGCCGCGGGTGCGGCCGATACCATCATCGCCGTTGGCACCGGGATCGAGGGCATGAAGGAATACCGAGACGACATCCGAGCCCGCGCTCAGGCCGCTGGCCGCAACCCCGATGACGTCAAACTGCTCTTCGTCGTCTCCCCCACCGTCGCCCCCACTGAAGCAGAGGCGCGCGCAGAGGTCGAACGCTTGCTGAACCATCCCTCGTATGTCGAGAAGTCGCTGGTGAGCATCTCGTCGAATACGGAGATCGACTTCAAGCAGTTCGACCTAGACGAGCCCTTGCCGGCGGATCTCACCACTAATGGGGAACGCGGGTCGCTGGAGTACTTCATGCGCGGCGACGGCAGCCCCGGACCAAAGACGCTGCGCCAGCTCGTTCTTCACCGCGCCAAGCGGGGCCTGGAGCTAGTCGGCACCCCCGACCAAGTCGCGAGGAAGATGGGCGAAGCGATGGAGGAGGTCGGCGGCGACGGCTTCCTCATCTCCAAACCTGGCTGGGACTTATCGCGGAAGTACATCGATTCGATCTGCGATGGCCTCGTGCCGGCGCTGCAACGACTCGGGCTGACCCGCACCGAATACGCCAAGTCGACATTGCGCGAGACGCTCCGCGAGTTCTGAGTAGGCGCAACGCATTTCGTCCGCGGCCTTGCGCACGGCGCCCTACCGGTCGCAGGTATTAGCCGCCACCGGTGTTGATGTTCGACGACAGCGTAATGAAGCCGTCGTTGATCCACACGCCCCAGCGTCCGCCCCAGCCCGAGGTCCACACCACTGGCTGCCCGTCCCAGACCTCGGCGGGCTTCGGCGGCGCATTGGGCGGTGGCATCTCACCTTGGACGGGCGCGGGCGGCGGCGGAGCTGGCTCGGCGCTCGCCACAGCGGCGCCCACGCCCAGGATGGCGGCGGTGAGCCCGCCGGCGACTGCGGCGGCAGACAAAGTGTTCTTGATCAAGGTCATGAGCACGACTCCAGCATTGAGACTGAATCCAGATACTTAGCAGACATAATCACCTTACCTGATGGCCAATCCCCCGGTTGCACGTCGTGCCTGACAAGCACAAGGGGGCCTGTATATGCGGCACGCAGCAGCGCCACCGCTGTGCAACAGCTGTGAGCGGACATGGAGTGCTCCCTCATTCGCTAGGAAGAGGGTATCCCATGCACAAGCTGGTATCTACCATCGTATTTTCACTTTCAGCGTTAGGCATCTTGTTTGCCGGTGCAACCATCGACTATTCGGAAGTTTCGATCCTGGGGTGCAAGAAAGGAGACGCCTGCGGTGCTGGCAACGACGGCGAGCAGGCCCGGGCGGTCGGGTAAGCGGAACGTTCGACCCATGGCACAGCCGGGCCCAGCCCAAGTAGATGCCTAGACAATTACAGAAGGTAATGACTGCCATAACGCGACCGCTGCACCGGCACACCCAAATTCAACGTGGCTTGCGCAGCATCGGCCAGATCGGCGGCGAACCGCCGGTTTGGATGACGCCGAGTTCTGCACCGATTGTTGGTCGCCCGGGTGCGGCGGACCAGCCCGCGCGAGCCTGCGCCGTAGCTCCGAGCGCGACGTAACGTACGCCACTAGTAATCCGATATCGCGTCATGAGGCCTATCGCGATAAC
>JAVXWV010000877.1:0-2683 GCA_032230775.1 Mycobacterium sp.
GTGATGGACGCGGCAGTGTTCGGCATCCCCGACGACGAGATGGGCCAAAGCGTCAAGAGCGTCGTGCAGACGGTGGACCCCGCCGACGCCACCGACAAGTTCGGTGAAGAGCTGCTTGGCTGGCTGCGAGAGCGGTTGGCGCACTACAAGTGTCCGCGGTCGGTCTCGTTCGAGGCGCAGCTGCCGCGCACCGATACCGGCAAGTTGTACAAGCAGGAGCTGATAAACAGGTACGCGTGAGTGCCGTCGAGCTTGCGGGGGGCGTGGTCGTCGCCGTCGGATCGCCTTCCGACGACGCGACTTTCACATTGACCGAAGCCCCGTCCGACGACCGTCGCGAGATCACTGTGCCGTCGGTAGCCGACGCGCTCGCCGAGCTCACCGAGCGCTGCCAACAGTGGCCGCAGGCGGCGGCCGTCTGCGACGACGTGCTGCGCTCGATCGACCCCGCCGCGCCCACCCGGGCCGGCGTCATCACCGAATCACTCGCGTACTCGACGCTGCAGTCGGGACCGGAGTTCGCGCGCTGGCTCGCTGAGCGGGGACCCGCCACGGTCCCCGACACCCCCGATCCCGTGCAGGCCGACCGCGACGGCGACCGACTGCGCATCCGGTTCAACCGCCCGCGACGGCACAACGCGTTCTCCACCGACATGCGCGCCGCATTGCTCGAGGCGCTCGAGGTCGCGCGGCTCGACCCGTCGGTCACCGAGCTGGTGCTGACCGGCAACGGCCCGTCGTTCTGCAGCGGCGGCGACCTCGCCGAGTTCGGCACCTTCGCGGATCCGGCCAGCGCTCACATCGCCCGCACCCGGCACAGCCCTGCGCTTGTGCTCGACGAGCTGACCGCTCGCCTCGGTCGCGCATGCCGCGCCGAGGTGCATGGCCAGGTGCTGGGCAGCGGGTTGGAGATGGCCGCCTACTGCGGATGGGTGCAGGCGCATCCCGACGCCGTGCTGGGCCTGCCTGAGCTGGGCCTTGGCTTGATACCTGGCGCGGGGGGCACCGTCAGCATCACCCGGCGAATCGGCCGGTGGCGCACGGCTTATCTGGTGTTGTCCGGCCGGACGATCGACCCGTCGACGGCTCTGAAGTGGGGTCTCATCGACGAGATGCAGTGATTTCGGCGTGTTTGGTGGCGCTGAGCGCGACTCACCACGCCGAAATCGCATAAGTGGCACGCTGGCAGGCATGGGGTTGCCCGGCATGCGACCCACCGGCTGGTTCCAGGTGGCATGGAGCGCCGACCTCGACGTCGGCGACGTCATGGCGCTGCACTACTTCGGTGAAGACCTGGTCGCGTTCCGTGATCTCACCGGCGTGGTCCGTGTCCTCGACGCGCATTGCAGGCACCTCGGTGCCGATCTGTCCCACGGCGGCTGCGTCGTCGAGGGAGGCATCCAATGTCCGCTGCACGGCTGGGTGTGGAGCGGCGCCGACGGCCGCAACGTTCACATCCCCTATGAACAGTGCCCCGTCGACGACCGGAGGGTGCGGAGCTGGGCCGCCACCGAACTCAACGAATGCATCTACATCTGGCACGGGATCAGGCAGTCGGACCCGCTCTGGCCGGTGCCAGACATGTACCAGGAGCTCAACGGCCCGGGCGGACCGCATTACTTCCGGCCCATCGGGCCCGAAGAGAAACAATTCTTCGGCGGGATAGCGGCGCCTCCGCAGTTGGTCGTCGAGAACACCGTCGACGTGCAGCACTACCGGTTCGTGCATCGTGTCCCATTGAGTCCGACTGTCATTGCCGCGGCCTCGAACGCCTCGACGTGGCACGCCAAGTTGGCGTTCGGTGGAGGCGATCCTGTCGAAGTCTGGTGGTACGGCGTAGGTTTGGGGTTCAAGTGCGAAGACCACGGCGACGGAAGGCAGATCGTGTCCGTCTGTCCTACTCCCGTTGACGACAGCGCCATCGACATCTTCGCCACGTATTGGGTTTCCGAGGACCTCGACTACGACGATAGGTTGGCCGCGGTCAAACGCCTGCTGGCCGACGACATCCCGATCTGGGGACATCAGCGATACCAGGACGACCCTGCGCTGGCGCCATCGGAGGCCGAAGACTTCAGGCATCTGCGCGAATGGGCGAGCGGCTTCTACCCGTCGGCTCAGCCGGATCTGCGCAGCGTCACCCTGTAGGTGTACTGCTCGGGCAGGAAATGGCTGACTGACAGCTCGACGGGCCTGCCGCTGACATCCGAGTACAGCCGGTCGACCCGCAGCATCGGATGCCCGGCCACACACCCGACCGCGTCGGCCACACCGTCATCGGCCGCCGCAACCGTAATCGACTGCGCCGCTTCAGCGATCGGCTCCGTGAGGTGCGGCTCGAGCAGCCCGATGACCGTGTGCGTGCCGACGGCTCCTTCGGCCAGCGCCTGCGATGCCAGCACCGGCTGCGCCACCGACGGCACGAGATGCACCGTGGTCAAGACGAACGGCACACCGTCGTGCAGCCGCCGGAACACCACCGAGTAGACGACATCGTCGTCCAGTCGCAGTCGGCTGGCGGCGTCGACGTCGACCCGGCGCCGCAGCCCGGCCCGCACTTCCATCGTGGTGTCGTCGGACAGGCTCATCAAGTCTTCGATCGACCCGAGCTGACGCAGATAGCGTCGGCCCGGCTCGCTGGCGTACGTGCCGCGGCCCGGCACCCGGTACACCATGCCCTCGG
>JAVXWV010000883.1:0-8602 GCA_032230775.1 Mycobacterium sp.
ATCTTCTGCACCGGCGGGTCCGGCCGCCACTAGCGGCCCTCACTCGTTACCTGCCGTTGGCTTGCCGCTCAGTGTCACTTAGCAGTTAGCTCATCGCGGCTGCCCATAGTGGCAGTATGAGATGCACCGTCTTCGGCACGGGCTATCTGGGCGCGACGCACGCCGCGGGTATGGCCGAACTCGGGCACGATGTGATCGGCGTCGACATCGATGCCGGAAAGGTCGCGAAGCTCGCGGGCGGTGACATCCCGTTCTACGAGCCCGGCCTTCGGAAGATGTTGAGCGACAACCTCGCTGCCGGCCGGTTACGTTTCACCACCGACTACGACGAGGCGGCCGAATTTGCCGACATCCACTTCCTGGGTGTCGGAACCCCCCAGAAAAAGGGCGAATACGGCGCCGACCTCCGTCATGTGCACGCCGTGATCGACACGCTGGTACCGCGCCTGCGCAGGCCCGCGGTGATCGTCGGCAAGTCAACGGTTCCTGTCGGCACGGCCGCCGAGCTGTCGGATCGGGCCCGCGCCCTGGCGCCCGAGGGCGTCGACGTCGAGGTGGCGTGGAATCCCGAATTCCTGCGTGAGGGCTTCGCCGTGCACGACACCCTGCATCCCGACCGTCTCGTGCTTGGCGTGCAACGGGATTCGGTGCGGGCCGAGGCCGCGATCCGGGAAATGTATGCGCCCCTCCTTGAGGAAGGCGTGCCGTTCCTGGTGACCGACCTGCAGACCGCGGAATTGGTCAAGGTGTCTGCGAATGCCTTTCTGGCCACCAAGATCTCGTTCATCAACGCGATCTCCGAGGTCTGCGAGGCCGTCGACGCCGACGTGACACTGCTGGCGGATGCGCTGGGCTATGACCCCCGGATCGGGCGCCGATTCCTCAACGCAGGCCTCGGCTTCGGCGGCGGCTGTCTGCCCAAGGACATCCGCGCATTCATGGCCCGGGCCGGCGAGCTCGGCGCCAACCACGCGCTGACGTTCCTGCGCGAGGTCGACAGCATCAACATGAGGCGTCGCGTTCGCATGGTCGATCTGGCGACGAAGGCGTGCGGTGGCTCGCTGCTTGGCGCCAACGTGGCCGTACTCGGGGCCGCGTTCAAACCCGAATCCGACGACGTTCGGGACTCGCCGGCACTCAACGTCGCGGGCATGCTGCAACTCAACGGCGCCACGGTCAACGTCTACGACCCGAAGGCGATGGAGAACTCACAGCGCCTGTTCCCGACGCTGAACTACTCGACGTCGGTGGTGGAGGCATGTGACCGCGCCGACGCCGTGCTGGTGCTCACCGAATGGCGCGAGTTCGTGGAACTCGATCCTCACGAGTTGGCCGGCACGGTGCGCGCCAAAGTTGTTGTTGACGGCCGCAATTGCCTGGACACTGACGTGTGGAGCAGCGCAGGCTGGCAGGTCTACGCCCTTGGCAGGAGCGTGGACAGCATCAACCAGCAGAAGCCTGCTTGAGCATTCCGTCGAAGCCCTGCCACAACAGCATAAATACGAGTTCGACCACGCGTTCGCGCGGCACCTCGCGGTTCTCGTACCACCAGGTGGCCACGCCGTGGGTCGCCGATTGCGTGGCGCGGGCCAGGATCCATGTGGCCTCGTCGACGTTGATGCCCTTCACCGATTTGGCTCCTGCGGCGCCGAACCGGATGAGGTCGGCGATGCCCGCGATACCGCGATCGGCGATCTCATTGCAGACGGCCGCGATCTCCGGGTCAGTCGGGGGGTCGCGATGCATGAAGCGCCAGATGAACGGATCCTCCTCGACGAACTCGAAATAGCTCGCGATGCTGGCGCGAAGCAGCTCCTCGGCCGACGCGCCCTCGACGCGGCGCAGCGAGCGTTCCCTCATCTGCTCGGCGTGTAGTTCCAGAAGGGTGATGTGGAGTTCGCGCTTGGAGCCGAAGTGGTCGTACAGCACCGAGGGCACGACACCGGCGCGCGCCGCGATGTCCTGCATCTTGGCCCCATAGCCGTGTTCGGCGAACACCTCGACGGCCGCGTCGAGGATGCGAATGCGCCGCTCCTCGGCCGGTATCCGCCTTCTTGCCATACCGAATACTAATTCGGTAGGCTGCTGACACATTACCGAACTGAAATTCGGTTGGACGCGCCGACGCGAGGAGCACCGAAGGACGGAGTGTCATGGTGCCCATGAAGCAACGGATCCGCTGGATGGCCCTGCATGGTTTCGTACGCGGCGTTTCGAGAATCGCGGTCCGCCGTGGCGATCCGCAGGCCAGGCTGATCGCCGACCCGTTGGTGCGGGAGGATCCCGCGGCATTCGCCGACGAGATGAGGCCACGTGGCCCGGTGCTCCGCGGCCGCGCCGGGTTGCTGACCTTCGATCATCAGGTCGCCAACGAACTGTTGCGGTCCGACGACTTCCGGGTCTCATCGCTCGGCGGCAACCTGCCCCCGCCGCTGCAGTGGGTGATGCGCAAGACCGACCCCGGGCTGCTGCATCCCATCGAGCCGCCGTCGCTGCTGTCCATCGAGCCGCCCGACCACACCCGGTGCCGCAAGGTGGTGTCGTCGGTGTTCACCACAAGGGCCGTGGCAGCGCTGCGCGAACGTGTGCAGCAGACCGCCAACGAGTTGCTCGACGCCATCGATGACCAAACCGGCGTCGTAGACGTCGTCGGTAAGTACTGCTCGCAGCTGCCGGTCGCGGTGATCGGCGACATCCTCGGTGTTCCGGATTCCGACCGCCCGCGCATTCTGCATTTTGGTGAGCTGGGGGCACCCAGCCTGGACATCGGCCTGACTTGGAAGCAATACCTGCAGGTGCATGACGGCATCGCCGGGTTCAACACGTGGCTGGCCGGACACCTGCAACAGCTGCGCCGCAGCCCCGGCGATGACCTCATGAGCCAGCTCATCCTGGCCTCCGAAGAAGGTGCACGGCTGTCCGAACGCGAGCTGCAGGCCACCGCCGGGCTGGTGCTGGCGGCGGGCTTCGAGACCACCGTCAACCTGCTCGGCAACGGGATCCGGATGCTGCTCGACACGCCTCAACACCTCGGGACGCTTTCGGCAAGGCCGGAGCTGTGGCCCAACACCGTCGAGGAGATCCTGCGGCTGGATTCTCCTGTGCAGATGAGCGCACGCGTGGCGCGCAAGGACCTGGATGTCGCGGGCACACCGGTCAAGCGCGGCGAGTTGGTCATCCTGCACCTCGCCGGGGCCAACCGCGATCCCAAGGTTTTTACCGATCCGCACCGCTTCGACATCGAGCGCGACAACGCGGGCAAGCACCTGTCATTCTCCGGCGGCAGGCACTTCTGCCTCGGCGCCGCGCTGGCGCGGGCGGAAGGCGAAGTCGGGCTGAGGACGTTCTTCGAGCGCTTCCCTAACGCCCGGCTGGCCGGCGGCGGCAGCCGCCGCGACACCAGGGTGCTGCGCGGTTGGTCGTCGCTCCCGATCACACTTGGCAGGGCCAGGACCGCTGTAGGTTCGTAGCGTGGATTTCCGAGCGGCGCTGCTCGACCAGACCCGGGACTTCGGGGAACTGATCAGCGGTGCAGACCCGTCAACGCCGGTGTCGACGTGCCCTGGCTGGACGCTGAAACAGCTGTTTCGCCATGTCGGGCGCGGAAACCGTTGGGCCGCACAGATAATCGCCGACCGCAGGACCGAGGACCTCGACCCGCGCGATGTCCGCGATGGCAAGCCGCCAGACGACCCCGACGCCGCGATCGACTGGTTGAACAACGGCGCGCAACAGATTATCGACGCCGTCGACCGCGTCGGCCCCGAGACGCGGGTGTGGACGTTCATCGGGCCGCGCCCCTGCGGTTGGTGGATCCGCCGACGCCTGCACGAGGCCACCGTGCACAGCGCCGACGCGGCACTTGCGCTTGGCCGTGACTACGAGCTGTCGCCGGAGCTGGCCGCCGATGGGATCAGCGAATGGATCGAGCTGATGACGGTTCAGGCCAACACGCAGGCACCGCCGTTGCCGAGGGGGCAGACGTTGCATCTGCACGCCACCGATGAGGGGCTGGGTCCGACCGGTGAGTGGACCATCGTCAACGACGAGGAAGGGATCGGCTGGTCGCACCAGCACGGCAAGGGCGACGCTGCGGTGCGCGGGCCCGCCAACGACCTGCTGCTCGCGATCGTGCGCAGGCGCACCGCCGCCGAGGTGGGCGTCGAGATATTCGGCGACAACGCCGTTTGGGACGGCTGGCTGGAGTACACGCCGTTCTAGGCGTGGCGTAGTTTTTCGACCATGACGACTTCGGAGATCGCGACCGTCCTCGCCTGGCATGACGCTCTCAACGAGCGCGACCTCGACACGCTCATTCTGGTTTCCAGCGACGACATCGAGTTCGGTGACGCGAACGGCGCAGGCCAGGGCCATGCGGCACTGCTCGAGTGGGCGAGTTCGTTGGATGTCTCCGCCGCCATCCCCGGCCGGATGTATGTCCACGACGGCGTCGTTGTTGCCGAGGAGCAGGATGGGAAGGCATCGGCGTTCCGTGTCGTGCACGACCACGTCACATCGGTGTTCCGTCACCCCGACCTCGCCGCCGCGCTGGCCGCCACCGAGCTGACCCAGAACGACCTGGCCGGCTGATGCGCGGCATCATCCTGGCAGGCGGATCGGGGACGCGGCTCTATCCGATCACCATGGGCGTGTCCAAGCAGTTGATGCCCGTTTACGACAAGCCGATGATCTACTATCCGCTGTCGACGCTGATGATGGCGGGCATCCGCGACATCCAGATCATCACCACTCCTGACGATGCTCCGGCGTTTCGCCGATTGCTCGGCGACGGTTCGGATTTCGGTATCAACATCACCTACGTGGTGCAGGACCGGCCCAACGGTCTGGCGCAGGCATTCGTGATCGGCGCCGAGCACATCGGCAACGATTCCGTGGCATTGGTCTTGGGCGACAACATTTTCTACGGGCCGGGCTTGGGCACTAATCTGCGCCGGTTCCAAAGTGTCAGCGGAGGAGCGATTTTCGCGTACTGGGTGGCCAACCCCTCCGCCTATGGAGTCGTGGAGTTCGGCGCAGACGGCACGGCGCTGTCGCTGGAGGAGAAACCGGCCACCCCGAAATCGCATTACGCTGTGCCGGGTCTGTACTTCTATGACAACGACGTCATCGAGATCGCGCGGTCGCTGAAACCATCTGCGCGCGGCGAGTACGAGATCACCGAGATCAACCAGTTCTACCTGAACCAGGGCCGGCTGGCGGTCGAGGTGCTTGCGCGCGGCACGGCGTGGCTGGACACCGGAACATTCGACTCGCTGCTGGACGCGAGCGACTACGTGCGCACGATCGAACGCAGGCAGGGTCTCAAGATCAGCGTGCCCGAGGAAGTCGCGTGGCTGAACGGCTTCATCGATGACAACCAGTTGGAGGCCCGCGCCCACACCCTGCTCAAGTCTGGATACGGTGCGTACCTGCTGGAGCTGCTGGAGCGGTAGTTGGCGTCGCGAGGACTGCCGCGATCGCTGTCGTCAACGGCACCGACAGTGCCAGCGCGATGCCGCCGACCGCGGAGCGGGCGATCTCGATCGCAACGCTTTCGCTGGTCAATACGTCGCCGAGAGATCGGTTGGCGACGCTGAACAACAGCAGCAGCGGCAACGCGCTGCCCGCATAGGCCAGCACCAGCGTGTAGACGGTGCTGGCGATGTGGTCGCGGCCCACCCGCATGGCGCCGAGGAAGATCGTGCGGCGCGAGCTGCCGTCGCCGAGCCCGGCCAGTTCGAACCCCGTCGACGCCTGCGTGACTGTGACGTCGTTGAGCACGCCGAGCGAGCCGATGATGAAGCCTGCCAATAGCAGCCCGGTGATCGACACGTGGCCGAGGTATGCGGCCACGTCGTTGTTCTGTTCCTCCGACAACCCCGTCAAGTGCGCCAATTCGATTGCACCCCAAGATAAGAACGCGGCAAGCAACAATGCCGTCAACGTTCCGAGCAGAGCCGCACTGGTGCGCAGGCTCACCCCGTGTGCGAGGTAGATCACGGCGTAAAGGATCGCCGCCGAGGCGACAAGGGCAACCGGGATCGCGGATGCGCCGTCGCGCAGGGCAGGCAACAGGAACAACACCAGCACTGCGAACGCGACGACGATGCCGATCAGCCCCCGCAGTCCGCGCCATCCGGCCACCGCGACGACCACGACAGCGAACGCCGCGGCGAGGGCGGTCAGCGGCCATGTCCGCTCGTAGTCGAAGAACGCGTAGCTGGTCGCTCCGGCCGCATCGACCTGGCGGCTGATCCGGATGTGGTCGCCGACGACGAGATTGGGCTGACCGGGCCCGCTGAACTCGAGCACCGTGTTGGCGCCCTTGTTGGGGCCGGAGTCAATGGCGACCAGGTTCTGCACGCATTGGCCACCGCCGGCCACGGCCTGCTCCGGATCGGCCGTCAACACTGCGCCCGCCGATGGGCTCCCGCACGGAGCGGCCTTGCTGGACAACACATGCCCGGCTTCGGTGGTGACCGCACCGCCTGCCGCGTTCTGGAATGGGAGCGGGATGTCGACCTTCTGGTGGCTGGGCCACAGCCACACCGCACCGGCCAGCACGGCAACGCCGATCACGATCAGTGCTCCGACGACGATCTTGGCGGCCATGGGTCCCAGCGGCGCGGGGCCGGTGGGGTGCGAGTGGGCGTGCGAGTGCGTCACCCGCAACAGGGTAGAGGCCCTTTCTGGCCGGCTACTGGCGGTAGGACGACAGAAAGTTGCCGAGCCGCTCGATCGCATTGGCAAGGTCGCGGGCCCAGGGCAGCGTCACGATGCGCAGGTGATCCGGGGTCGGCCAGTTGAAGCCGGTGCCCTGGGCGACGAGGATCTTCTCCTGCAGCAGCAGGTCGAGCACGAGCTGCTCGTCGTCCTGGATGTCGTATACCTCGGGGTCGAGCCTCGGGAACGCGTACAGCGCGCCATCGGGCTTCACACACGACACCCCGGGGATGTCGTTGAGCTTGGTCCAGGCCACGTCACGCTGTTCGAGCAGCCGCCCGCCGGGCAGTACCAGGTCCTCGATGCTCTGATATCCGCCGAGCGCGACCTGGATCGCATGTTGGGCGGGGACGTTCGGGCACAGCCGCATGTTGGCCAGCAGGCTGATGCCCTCGATGAAACTCTCGGCGTGCTCTTTGGGACCGGTGATCACCAGCCAGCCGGACCGGTAGCCCGCGACCCGGTAGGCCTTCGACAACCCGTTGAAGGTCAGCGTCAGCACGTCCGGCGCCACCGACGCCATCGCGATGTGTTCGGCGTCGTCGTAGAGGATCTTGTCGTAGATCTCGTCGGCCAGCAGCAGCAGCTGATGTCTGCGCGCGAGATCGGCCATCTGAGTGAGGATTTCGCGGGTATACACCGCGCCGGTCGGGTTGTCCGGGTTGATCACGACGATCGCCTTGGTGCGGTCGGTGATCTTCGACTCGAGGTCGGCGATATCGGGCATCCAGCCGTGCGTCTCGTCGCACATGTAGTGCACCGGCGTGCCACCCGCGAGTGAGGTGCAGGCCGTCCACAACGGATAGTCCGGTGCGGGGATCAACACCTGGTCGCCGTTGTCCAGTAGCGCCTGCAATGTCATCTGGATGAGCTCGGAGGCGCCGTTGCCGAGATAGACGTCGTCGACGTCGAATTTGGGGAAGCCGTCCACGAGTTCGTAGCGGGTGAACACCGCGCGACGGGCGGGCATGATGCCCTTGGAGTCTGAATACCCCTGCGCGTATGGCAGCGCCTGAATGATGTCACGCATGATGACGTCGGGCGCCTCGAAGCCGAATTGCGCGGGGTTACCGATGTTCAGCTTGAGGATGCGGTGACCCTCGGCCTCCAGTCGCGCCGCGTGATCGTGCACAGGACCGCGGATCTCATACAGGACGTCCTGCAGCTTGGACGACTGCGTGAACGTGCGCTGCCGCGGATGACCGGTGGTATGCCACGGCAACTGGTGGGTAGACACGTCATCCATGATCGCATTGCCGTCCAGCGATTTTGTAAAAACGCAGTTCACCGCGCACGCGAGGAGCGAAAACGATCTAGCGCACGCGACGAGCGAAAACGATCTAGCTCACGCGAGGAGCGAAAACGACTACCGCTTGCCTGGCGGTCGGGCACCCTTCGCGATGCCGAGGCCCTTCACCGGCGGCGCAGGCGTCTCACCGTTGCCCTCTGCGGAAGGCTCAGGCGCAGCGCCGGATTCACCGGCGGAAGCCGGTTCCGGTTGTGGTGCAGCAGGTTTCGGCGCCGCAGGCGCCTTCTTTGCACCGGGCCGCCGTGCTCCTGCCGCGATACCGAGTCCCTTGACCTCTGGTTCGGGCTTAGCAGGCTCGGCAGGAGTTTCGGGCTCCGCGTGCGGTTCGGCATGGGGCGCCGCTGCAGTCGCGGCAGGAGCCGCCTTCTTGGCGCCCGGTCGCCTGGCGCCCGCGGCGATACCGAGCCCCTTAGAAGGTGCGGCAGGCGCAGCGGGCGCTGCAACTGCGGGTGCCTCGGCAGCGGGCTCTGCCGCCTTCTTCGCGCCGGGGCGCTTCGCACCGCCTGCGATACCCAGACCGGTGACGGGCTTGGTTTCGGCCGGCTTGGTTTCGGCCGGCTGAGCCTGCGA
>JAVXWV010000003.1:0-3190 GCA_032230775.1 Mycobacterium sp.
GCGTTGGCTGATTTCGTGCGGTGCCGGGATTTGACCTGTCGGTGGCCGGGCTGCGATAAACCCGCCTACGATTGCGATTTGGACCACACCGTGCCCTACCCAACCGGGCCGACACATGCCTCGAATATCAAGTGTTACTGCCGTTTTCACCACCTGCTCAAGATTCTCTCGGGCTCGCGCGATCAACAACAACCCGACTAGGCAGATGCGACCGCGAAGAGATGCCATTCGCCAGGCACACCCTTGAGTTGGTGTGAGCCGCGATCCTCGAACTCCAGCCCTGACCCGATCACCAGATCGCGCAGCGTGCTCGAGACGAGCACGTCGTTGGCCCCCGCCAGTGCGCTCACCCGCGCGCCGATGTGCACGGCGATCCCGCCGATGTCCTCGCCGCGAACTTCGCACTCGCCGGTGTGCAACCCGGCGCGCACCTTGATGCCGAGCGATTGCACCGCGTCGCGGATCGCCATCGCGCAGCGGATCGCTCGCTGCGGGCCGTCGAACATCGCGAGGAAGCCGTCGCCCGCCGTGCTTACTTCCCGGCCCCGAAAGCGGGTGAGCTGCGCCCGGACGACGGCGTCGTGCGCGTCGAGCAGCGCATGCCAGTCACGGTCACCCATCTCTGAGGCGCGGCGCGTCGAGTCGACGATGTCGGTGAAGAGGACGGTGGCGAGGACGCGGTCGTCGGCCACCTCTACCTGGTGGCCGGTGATGAACTTGGCGATCTCGTGGAACGAGTCGCGCCACGGTTCCACGAAGTGGTACAAGTTGCGCCCAGGCAGCTCAACGTATTTCGCGCCAGGTATGTGATCAGCGACGTACTTGCCCCAGGCGGGCGGGACCATCGGGTCGTCGGCGTGCTGGAGCACCAGAGTTGATACGCGGATGGTCGGGAGCACCGCCCGCACGTCTACCTCGGTCAATAGAGGCATTAGGAGAGCGTAGGTTCGTGGGCTCGCGGCTAGCCGGTCATGTCGCGCAACCGCGGCGCTGATCTCCTCGTTCCATGGCATGTCGGGATTGCTCGAAAGCCAGTAGTCGCCGGTTCCCCACATGGCTGTCAGGGCAGCGATGACTTCGTCGGGATCCACGCCGTCAGTGCGTTCAGCAATCGGATTGGCGTAGCCCTCCAGCACCACGAGTGCGGTGGTGCGAGCCGGATATGTAGCAGCGAATAGCGCACCGGTCGCAAACGCGCCGGGACTGGTCAGGAGCACTGCTTCGCGGATTTCGAGATCGTCGAGCACCGCAGTGATGCTGTCGGCCCATTGCTCCAAGGTTGGCAGCGCGCCCGGCTCGACGGGATCGGACGCTCCACTGCCCGGCTGGTCGAAGAAGATCACTCGACCGAGGGATGTCATCGCCTCCACCCATCCCTGAAGGGGTGGCAGCTCGGGCAGGTGTTCGCAGCATGTGACCCAATTTGGGACGAACACGATGTCGCGTTCACTCTTGGGCGACGTCCTGTAGGCGACGTGCAAGTCCCCGTTCATCGCATAGCGCGTCTCCGAGAACATTGCGGAAGTGTAGGCCGAGGAGCGGGCCGGACAGTGCGCAATGGCAGCGCTTATGCTGCTCACAAGCGTTCTCTTTGAAGTGTTCTTCAGCCAGTCGGTGCCACCATCTATTGAAGACGTTCTATGCGGGGTCGGCGGCTGGCGCGAGCAGCAACTGCCCGACGGCACCCTGATCGTGACCGCACCGACCGGGCACACCTACCTCACCAAACCCGGTAGCGTGCAACTGTTCCCCACCCTGTGTCAACCCACCGCCACCCTGTGGGCGCCCGGAGAGGAACCGACCGTGCCGCCCAGCGACGGCCGCGGGCTGATGATGCCCAGGCGCCGACGCACCCGAGCCGAAAACCTTGCCCGCCGAATCGAAGCCGAACGCAAACTCAACGACGAATACGTCGCCGAACGCAACAGACCACAACCGTTCTAATCGCGAGCGACGGGATTCGGGCCGCCAGCCTCCCAGGCGGACAACGCGCCGACCGCCGACCAGTCCAGGTCGGCGCCGCCCTTCGCCAGCAGCGTCAGGAAGCGATCCCGCAAGAGGCTGGCGATCGGCAGCGGCACCTGCAGCGCCTCGCCGGCCGCGAGCACCAGCCGGACGTCCTTGGCGCCGAGCTCGGCGGCGAAACCGGCAGGCTCGAATTCCTGGCGAGCGATGAGGCCGCCGTACGTCTTGTAAACCGGGGCGCCGAAGAGCGTCGACGTGAGGATCTCGAGGTACTCGTTCTTGTCGACGCCGGCCTTGGCGACCAGAGCCATCGCCTCCCCGAGCGACTCGATCACCGAGGCGATAAGAAAATTGCCGCTGAGCTTCACGAGATTGGCCGCCTTCGGTTCCTCCGACACGACGAATGTCCGTTGGCCTATCGCGTCGAACACCGGCGATATCGCTTGCAGCGTCGCGGCAGCGCCCGCCGCGACCACGAAAAGCTTTGCCGCCGCGGCCGCTTCGGGCCGACCGAACACCGGTGCCGCGACGAAAAGGTGGCCTGCGTCGGCGTGCGCGGCGGTCATCCGCTCCGACAGCGCGACGCTGATCGTGCTCGACGAAACGTGAATACCGCCTGGCCGCAGCGAGGCAATGATCCCGTCGTCGGCGAACGTGACGGCTTCGACGGCGTTGTCGTTGGCCAGCATCGTGATGACGATGTCGCCCTCGCACGCCTCCGCGACCGACCTCGCCGGTTTTGCACCCTGTTCGGCAAGCGCTGCGACCTTGTCCTGCGACCGGTTGTACGCCGTCACGTCGTGGCCGGACTTCAGCAGGTTCGCCGCCATGCCTGCGCCCATGTTTCCTAGCCCGATGAACCCAACCTTCATGCCCTCCACGATGCCCGGTGTTTCTGTGGGTCGCGCGGCTGGGGTCAGTGCGTCTTTCTCATCTGTCTCCTTCGCCCCGCTTAGCTCATCTACTCAATCGTGGTGGATGCGGCCGCCGACCTCGGTCAACGGCCGCCCGCCGCCACCCCAGCGGTGGGCGATGATCTCCGCGGCAATCGACACCGCGGTTTCCTCGGGGGTACGGGCGCCAAGGTCAAGGCCGATCGGACTGGCCAGCCGGCGCAGCTCTGCGTCGGTGAGCCCGATCTCGCGGAGCCGTTTCATGCGGTCGTCGTGGGTGCGGCGCGACCCCATCACACCGATGTAGTCGACCTCGGGCAGCCGCAGCGCGA
>JAVXWV010000279.1:0-6461 GCA_032230775.1 Mycobacterium sp.
TCGCGTAGCTGCTCCACGTCGTAGTAGTAGTTCATCGACACCCGCCATGGCTCCCCCGAGCCCTGCTTCGGTATCCGGTCAAGGGCACGCTGCACGTATCCGGCGGCGAAGTCCAGCATTGGTCGGGTCTCGATACCGTGGTCGCCGATCTCGGGACGCGCGATGTCGTGGCCCTGCGCGTCCATATGGCTCAGCAAGCGGCAGAAGTGCTCGCACAGCAGGCCGACCTTCAGTGTCCAGGACGAGTTGGTGTAGCCGAATGCGAACGCGAAGTTCGGCACGCCCGACAACATCATGCTCTTGTATGCGACGGTGTCGCCGGCCCGCACCGGCGTCCCATCCACGGTCAGGGACATACCGCCGAGCAACTGAACGTTCAAACCTGTTGCGGTGACGATGATGTCGGCGTCGAGGTGCTTGCCGGACTCCAACTGGATGCCCGTCTCGGTGAAGGTCGCGATGCGATCGGTGACGACAGAGGCGCCGCCGCTGCTGATCGCCTTGAACAGGTCGGCGTCGGGCACGGCGCACAGCCGCTGATCCCAGGGGTTGTAGCTCGGGTTGAAGTGCTCGTCGACCGGATAGCCCGCAGGGAGTTCCTTGGCGTTGAGGTGACGGATGAGCCGTCGCGCCGCACCGGGGTACTTCTGACTGAACTGGTACACCGCACGCTGCTTGACGATGTTCTTGCGCCGCGCCAGTGCGTACCCGCGCTTGGAGCCGAGCACCTTCTGGGCCGCGTTGGCGAAGGTGTCCTTCGACGGCACCGGCAACACATAGGTCGGCGAGCGCTGCAGCATGGTCACGTGGGCGGCGGTCCCCGCCATCGCCGGAATCAGGGTGACCGCTGTCGCCCCACTGCCGATGACGACGACCTTCTTGTCGGTGTAGTCGAGGTCCTCCGGCCAGTGCTGCGGGTGCACGACCTGACCAAGGAATCGTTCGCGACCCGGGAACTCCGGGGTGTAGCCCTGGTCGTACCGGTAGTACCCGCCTGCGCAGAAGATCCAGTTCGCACTGATCTGCACCAGTGCCTCGGTGTCCTCCGCGCCGTCGAAGCGCTCGACATCGACCGTCCAGCGCGCGTCGTCACTTGACCAGGCCGCGCCCAAAACCTTGTGATGGAACCGGATTTTGGCGTCAATGTTGTTCTCCGCGACGGTCTCGCGCAGGTAGGCCAGAATCTTGTCGGCCGACGCGATGGCATCCTCGTCGCGCCACGGCTTGAACTCGTAGCCGAACGTGTGCAGATCGGAATCCGATCGAATGCCGGGATAACGGAACAGATCCCACGTGCCGCCGGTTGCGCCGCGCGCCTCGAGGATGGCGTAGGACCGGCCGGGCTGTTCCTTCTGAAGGTAGTAGGCGGCGCCGATGCCGGAGATGCCTGCGCCGACGATCAAGACGTCGACGTGCTCGATGTGGGTGGCGGTGTTGACCATGACGGTGACTCCTGACGATGGCTAAATGCGATGTGCCTATCGTCCCGGCACAGCCCAACTCAACCAAGAACAAATCATCTCTATCTGAGCCAATAGTGGTGCACTTTGCACCGTCGGCCTATGGTGGTCCGATGACGTGGAAACGCCCGTCGCCGCGGGTCAGGGATCTGATTCGGCAGAGTGCGCAGATTATCGTCAACGCGCCACCGGAGTGGCTCTCTGAGCTCGACACCGCCGTGCTCGGAGCCAACCCGGCGATCGCGGCGGACCCGGAACTCGCAGGCGCCGTGAGCCGCAGCAACCAGGCAAACCTGTACTTCTGGGCGACCGCCAACGTCCGCGACCCTGGGGCACCTGTGCCTCCGAATGCCGGCCCCGAGCCGATGAGCGTCGCGCGGGAACTGGTCCGCAGGGGACTCGACGCGTTTGCGCTGGACGCGTACCGCGTCGGCGAAGGAGTGGCCTGGCGGCGCCTGATGGGGATCGCTTTCGAACTAACCTCCGATCCGGCGGAGCTGCACGAATTCCTCGACGTGTGCTCCCAGTCGACCAGCGCGTTCGTCGACACCACCCTGTCGGCCATCGCGGCCCAGATCGACCTGGAGCGCGACGAACTCACGCGCGGCACGCACGCCGAACGACGCGAGACTGTCGCGCTGATTCTCGACGGAGCGCCTATCGCCCCACAGCGCGCCGAGGGTCGTCTCGGTTACGCGTTGACCGGACTCCACACCGCTGCGGTCATCTGGAGCGACGACCCGAAAGGCGACCTCGCCCGGCTCGACGGGGCAGCCGAGGCGCTCGGGCACGCCGCAGGAGGGGCCAGGCCGCTGAGCGTGCTCGCCAGCACGGCAACCCGATGGGTTTGGGTGCCGGGCATCGTCACCGTCGACGCCGATGCGTTGCTGCGGTCGGTCAGCGAGATGCCCGATGTCCGCATCGCGATTGGACCGACGGGCAACGGGATCGACGGATTTCGGCGGAGCCACTTCGACGCGATCACCACCCAGCAGCTGATGGCCAGGCTGGGTTCACCACAGCAGATCGCGCTGTTCACCGACGTCCAACTCGTCGCACTCATCACCACCGACGCCGACCGTGCCGCTGAGTTCGTCACGCACACGCTCGGCGACCTCGAGGCGGCCAGCGCGGAACTACAAGACACAGTGCGGACGTTCGTTGCCGAACAGTGCAACGCCTCCCGCGCCGCGACACGCCTCTACACACACCGCAACACGCTGCTGCGCAGGCTTGCCCGCGCCGAGAGATTGTTGCCCCGGCCGCTCGCCGAGGCCAGCGTCGACGTGGCTGTCGCGTTGGATGTCGTGCGCTGGCGCGGTAATCTCGGCTAGCCGAACGCCGCCTCGACGTATCGCAGCGCCTCGGCCTTGTCTATCCCCAGCGCCCGCGCCGACGACACAAACGCATGCGCCGCCGCCGCCATTGCGTTATCGGCTGGATCTACGCGTGCGGCGAAAGTGCCGAAGCGACCCCGGGTTTCGACCACCCCAGCCGATTCCAACTCCCGATATGCGCGCGCAACCGTATTGACGGCCAGGCCCAACTTCCCCGCCAGCTCGCGGACCGTCGGCAACCGGGTGCCCGGCGGCAGCTCGCCGTCCCGGATCCCGTCGATGATCTGCGTCCTGAGCTGGTCGAAGAGCGGCTTGGCAGCGTGTGGATCGACGCGTACCCAATCCCCCAACTCGGCCACGTGCTCAGTATCGCCCAAACCGGCTAGTTTAGTGATGTGCAAGTGACGGTGCTCAGCGGAGCAGGCATTTCCGCAGAGAGCGGCGTGCCGACGTTCCGTGATGTCGAGACAGGCCTGTGGGCGATGGTCGACCCGTACGAGATCTCCAGCGCCGAGGGCTGGCGCGCCCACCCGGACAAGGTCTGGGCGTGGTACCTGTGGCGGCATCACATGATGGGAGCGGTTGCGCCCAACGACGGCCACCTCGCCGTCGCGGCCTGGCAGGACTACGCCGACGTACACGTCGTCACCCAGAACGTCGACAATCTGCACGAGCGCGCGGGCAGCAAGCACGTCTACCACCTACACGGCAGCCTGTTCGAATTCCGTTGCGACCGTTGCCAACGCGAGTACCACGACGAGGTCCCCGATATGCCAGAGCCCGTCGAGTCTGTCGATCCGCCGCGGCACGAGTGCGGCGGATTCATTCGGCCCAACGTGGTGTGGTTCGGCGAGCCGCTGCCCGATGAGGCGTGGCAGCGCTCGGTCGAGGCGGTGACCGCCGCCGACGTGGTGATCGTGGTGGGCACCTCGTCGATCGTGTACCCCGCGGCCGGGCTGCCCGAGCTGGCGCTGGCCAACGGCACCGTCGTCATCGAGGTGAACCCGGAGCGCACGCCGCTCTCCGACGCCGCGACCGTATCGCTGAGGGAAACCGCCGCGGGTGCCCTGCCTGGGCTGTTGCCGCGGCTGCCCGCACTGCTCGGCTAGGGACTTGTGTGCATTTTGTTGCGCTCACCGCTCGTCGTCGCAGACAAATCGCCGTCATGGAACCACTTAGCCAGCTTCGGCGTCGATTCATATCGTGGTCGACGACTATCTACGTCGGCAAGACGGCGTCATCACTCTTGCGCAGGCACAGCAGGCCGGACTGAGCAGGCACGCGGTCAACCGCCGTGTCCGAGCCGGACACTGGCGGCGTTGCTCGCCGGGAGTGTTTTTCGTCGACGATCGCCCATTCACTGATGAAGCGCGCGTCAGGGCCGCGGTCTGGGGTTACGGGGTCGAAGCCGCCGCCAGCGGGCTGGCCGCAGCGTGGTGGCATGGCCTGACGAGATTTTCGCCAGAGGTCGTCGAAGTGACGGTACCGAGGACCAGTCACCATCCTCACCGCGACGGCGTTCGCATGCGACGGCGCGACTTAGCGCGGGCTGATGTCGTCGAACGAAACGCGTTGCGAGTGACCGAGTTGGCGCTGACAGTCGTTGAAGCCGCCGTCCGACTTCGGGGCGGTGCAGTGTTGATGGATTCGGCGCTGCAGCGCCGAGTCGACCTGCGCGAGCTTTGGCGTGCGCACCTACGCAACAAGGGCCGGCACGGTTCACCAGCCGCCAGGAGACTGCTACAAGCGGCGTCCGACGGAGCGCGATCAGAGGCCGAACGTCTACTTTTGAAACTCCTACGCGAGGCAGGCATCAACGGGTGGCGGACGAATTATCCAGTCGGCGGCTACAAGGTCGACGTTGGATTTCCTAAGCAGATGGTGGCCATTGAAGTCGACGGTTGGGCATTCCACAGCGACGCGGATGTGTTTGTCGGCGACCGCAATCGGCAGAACAACATCGCATTGCTCGGGTGGAAGGTATTGCGCTTCACGTGGTTAGACCTGACCGCGTACCCGCAACGTGTCATCGCTGAGATAAAGCTCGCGATCAGCTGATTTGTGTGCAGGTTGTTGCGCTCAGCGCTCCTACACGCACACAAATCACGCTAGGCCGGCTTGACCGCCCGGCCGATCACGACCTCGGAGACCGGCATGGGCACCCAGGCCGGGAACTCCAAGTCATGCCTCGCGGTCTGGGGCCGAAAGCCGGCATCGCCGATCGCGCGCTCGGTGTCGCGGTGTGTATGACAGTTGCCGAACAGCCTGGGCCACACGGTCGCGTCGGCCACACGCTGCAGCCGTCCGCGAGCGCCGGCACTGGCGATGTGCTCCAGATAGCGAAGCTCGCCGCCGGGTCGCAGTATCGAAAAGATTTGTTGCAGTACCGCTTCGGGTTGGTCGACCGAGCACAACACCAGCGAACAAACCACCGCGTCGAACGGTTCGCCGGCGTCCAAGGACTCGATCGTGCTGTCAGAGACCGTAACCGGCACCGGCGCGGACAACGCCGCCTGGCGCGCGATCGGGGCTAGCCGCCGCTCGGGTTCGAGCGCGAGCACCTCCTTGACAGAGTCGGGGTATAGCGCGAAGTTCGTTCCGGTGCCGGCTCCGACCTCCAGAACCCGGCCCGAGAGGCCATCCAGAACCTCGCGCCGCCATGCCCGCACGGATTCGGGCTCATGCGCCGACATGAATGTCCAGAACCGCGCGAAGAACGCGTTATCCACGGTGTTGCTGCTCATCGAGCATCCCCTTCAACATTGTTATCCCCTCCCGCGGCGGTACATCGAGCCCGATCGAGCCCGACACGATGTGGCCGATGCAAACCGCTCTGAGCATACGATCGGCGAATTTCTCCACGTCGCCCCATGGCAGGTACGGCCGCGACATCAGCAGCGCTGCAATGCCGTGGGCTGCCGTCCACAACTCGAGCGCCTTGGTGATGGGGTCGCACGGCGGGTAGATACCCTCCTCGATCAGCGACTCCACCGAGTTGCGCATGTGCACGAACGCCGATGTGTTCAGCGCCATGTCGACATCGCTGCCCTCCCGGCTCTCGCCCATCATCGCAATGCGGTACAGCTCAGGGGTTTTCAAGGCAAATCGAACATAGGCAAGGCCTTGCGCACGCAGCACGTCGATCATCGACGGTTGATCGGCCGCGACGCGCTGCATCTCCTCGTCGAGCTTCTCGAAGTACCGAGCGCACACCGCGTCAAGCAGAGCGTCCTTGTCGGCGAAATGCAGATAGATCGACGGCGGCGTTATCCCGACCCGCTCCGCCACCGACCGGATGGACACCTCCTTGGCGTGACCGGTTTCAAGCAGCAGTTCGGTGGTCGCGTCGAGGATCTCCTCGCGCAATTGCTCGCCTGAACCGCGCGGCGCGCGGCGTCGTTTCATCGAGATCCGACGGGCTCGGTCACTGACACATCTTCGTCGTGCGCCTCGCTGATGCCGATGCGTTCGTGCAGCCGCGCAAGTGGTTTGGGCGCCCACCAGTTCCACCGGCCGAGCACGTGCATGAACGCAGGAACCAACGCCATGCGGACCAGCGTCGCATCGACCACGATGGCGAGCGTCATACCGACGCCCATCATCCGCATGAACGCGACCTGCGCAGCGATCAGCGCGGCGAACGAGATCGTCATCAGCAACGCGG
>JAVXWV010000298.1:0-4834 GCA_032230775.1 Mycobacterium sp.
CCGAGGCTGCCATATTCGTAGACGACGGGCGCCAGTCCCGCCGACAGCATCGCCGCATACGTCTGCGCGATCTCGGGCCGCACACCTGTGCGCCCGGTGGCCAATGTCGACAACCGCAGCAGCATCATGGCTCTGACGACTTCTCGCTCGACCTCCGATCCGGATCCGGCGGCGTGAGAGCGAATCAAGCTGCGCTGCAGTTGGGTTCGCAGCTCGTGGGGGATGTGTCGAGTGGCGAGGGCGCCGAAACCGGTGGATACCCCGTAGACGGGCTTCGGGTCGTTGGCGAGCTCCTCGATGCGGGCGCGGCTCCTCACGATCGCGTCCAGCGACTCGTCGGAAAGGGCGACCGCGGCACCGTCGCGGGCCACACGCACCACCTCGTCGAAGGTCACGGGGCCGATGCCCACGACGACGGCTTCTGTATTCACGATCGTGACTCCACCTTGTTGTAGGAATGCGGCAGCCGCTGCCCGGCCTTGACGACGTCGCGCACCAGCGGCACGCCGGGCCGGTACGCCAGGTGTAGGTAGGACGGCGCGTCCAGCCGGACGAAGTCCGCCCGCCGTCCGACGGCCAGCACCCCGACATCGTTGCGGTGAAGCGCAGCGGCTCCGCCCGCGGTTGCGGCCCACAACGCTTGGGCCGGAGTGAAATTCATGTCCCGCACCGCAACTGCGATGCAGAACGGCATGCTTGTGGTAAAGGAGCTGCCGGGATTGCAGTCGGTCGCCAACGCGACAGTCGCGCCCGCGTCGATGAGCCGTCTTGCATCCGGATACCGCGCGCGCGTGGAGAATTCCGCGCCGGGCAGCAGCGTGGCGACAGTGGTGTCGGCGGCGCCTGCGAGCGCTTCGACGTCGTCGTCGGTGGCGTAGGTGCAGTGATCCACCGAGGCCGCACCGAGCTCGACCGCGAGCCGGATGCCAGCGCTCGGTCCCAGTTGGCCGGCATGTAGCCGCGGGATGAGCCCGGCGGCCATCCCACTGCCCAGGATGTGGCGGGTCTCGTCGACGTCGAATGCGCCGCGATCGCAGAACACATCCACCCAGCGGGCATGCGGCGAGCAGGCCTGCAGCATCGGACCGGCGACCAGCTCGACGTACGCCGCGCGGTCGTCGCGGAACTCGGCGGGAACGACGTGCGCGCCAAGAAATGTCGTCTCGTCGGTGACCTCTCCGGCGATCCGCAGCGAGCGGGCCTCGTCATCGACCGTCAGGCCGTAGCCGCTCTTGCATTCGAAGGTCGTGACCCCGGCGCGATGCAGCTCGTCGGCGAGTCGCTGTACTCCTGCGAGAAGTGTCGCGTCGTCGGCCGCACGCGTGGCAGCGACCGTGGATGCGATCCCGCCTGCCTCGTAGGGCTGGCCGCTCATACGCGCGGCGAACTCTGCCGATCGTTCGCCTGCGAACACCAGATGCGCATGGCTGTCGACGAATCCGGGGATCACGCTGCTGTCGGCACAACTGACCCGATCGTCGGCGTCGGGCGCCTCGGTGCGGCGGCCCACCCACACGATGTCGGAGCCGTCGACGACGAATGCCGCGTCGGCGATGATGCCCAACGGGTCGCCGTCGCCGTGGGTGGGGTCATTGGTGACGAGCTCACCGATGTCGGTGTAGAGCACGGTCATCGGGCGGCCTCCACCGAAACGTCCATCAGATCTGCAATGGCGGATGCGAGTTCGACTTCCGCGTCCGGCACGGTGACATGGTTACGGTCGACCACCACGGCGCGTCCGTCGACCACCACATCGGTCACGTCGGGCGCCGCCGCCGCGAAGACGACGTTCTCCACCGCCGCGCCGCCACCCGCGGTGCGGATCGAATCCATCTGCACTGCAACAAAGTCCGCTCGTGCACCCACCACAAGTTCTCCGGCGTCGGCCCAGCCGAGTGCGCGATGACCATCGTAGGTTGCGGCCCGCAGCAGGCGATCGGCGGCGATCACGCCACGGACGCGGGAGGCCAGGCGCTCGTTGAGTTCGACGGCACGCGCCTCTTCGAACAGATCGATCACGGCGTGGCTGTCGGAGCCGAGGCTGAACAGTCCGCGTCCGGCGAGCAGTGCGGGTGCGGGCCCGATTCCGTCGCCGAGGTCACGCTCGGTGGTGGGGCAGAAGCACACTCCGGTCGCCGTGCGGTCAAGGTCGGCGATGTCCTCGGCCGTCAGGTGGGTGGCGTGCACGGCCGTCGACTGCGGGCCCAACGCTCCGACATCGCGCAGCACCGCAGTGGGTGTGCGACCGTGCACCGCGAGGCATTGCTCTACCTCGCGGATCTGTTCCGACGAGTGGACGTGCAGCGGAGCACCTTGCGCGGCGGCCCATTCCACAACGGCAGGCATCTGCTCGACGGGCACTCCCCGGACGGAATGCAGGGCGGCGCCGATAAGGACGGCGGGTTGGGTAGAGACTTGCTGCCGCAACGCTTCGACGCGTTGGGCCCACCGGTCACCGGTGCCGTCGCCGAACCGCTGCTGCGGACCGGCCAGCGGCGAACCGTCGGGTCCGGAACTCAGATAGCAGGTGTCGAGCAGGGTGAGGCGGATACCTGCCGCCGCGGCGCCGTCAATCACCGCGTGTCCCATCGCGTTGGGATCCGCGTAGTGGGCGCCGCCCGAATCGTGGTGCACATAGTGGAATTCGCCGACCGAGGTGATCCCGGCGAGCGCCATCTCGGCGTACACCGCCCTGGCGAGCCGTCGGTAGCGATCGGGATTCAGTCGTTCGGCGGCGCGGTACATCAAGTCACGCCAGGTCCAGAACGATCCACGGTCGCGTTGGGTGCGGGAGCGCAGCGCCCGGTGGAAGGCGTGCGAATGTGCGTTGGCCAGGCCAGGAATGACCAGACCGCGCAGCCGGTTTGAGTCCGGCTGCGCGGTGGTGTCGGTATCGATCGCGGCGATCCGACCGTCGCTGACGCTCAACAGGACACCGTTGGCCACAGAATCGCCGCCGAGCCAGGCGTGTTCACACCACCAGGTGTCTGTCACGATGTCACCCAGTCCACCATGACGTCGGCCAACGCCGCAGCTCCCGCATTGCAGTCTGCCGCGTCAGCGAACTCGGTCGGCGAATGCGACACCCCGGTTGGGTTGCGAACGAACAACATTGCGGTCGGTACCACCGGGGACAGAATTCCCGCGTCATGGCCGGCCTGGGTTGGCAGCACAGGGATGTCGCCGAGATGGGCCAGTGCACGTTGCAGCCGGCCCCGCGGGCCTGCGGGGAACTCGACGATCGGCGTGACAGACTCGGCGGTCACCCCGAGTTCGATACCGTCGGCCGCGGCGTGCTGCTGCGCTTCTGCGGTGATCTTGTCGACCAGCGATCGCAGCGTCGCCTCGTCGGCGGCACGGGCATCGAGCCAGGCGTGTACGGATGACGGAATCGCGTTGGCGCCGTTTGGCGCGACGATGACCTTGCCGAACGTCGCGACCGCATCGTGAGTGGCGGCCAACGACCGCGCCGCGTGCACCGAAGACGCGAACGCCAGCATCGGATCATGGCGATCCACCAGCGCGGTGGTGCCCGCATGGTTCGCCTCGCCGCAGAACGTGAATTGCCAACGCCCGTGCGGCCAGATGGCCGAAGCGACGGCGACTGGTCTGTCGACGAGATCCAGTGCGCGGCCCTGCTCGACGTGCAATTCCACGAAGACCCCGACGCGTTCGGCCAGCCGTGGATCGGCGCCGAGATGTTCGGGCTTTCGACCCGCCTTCGTCATCGCCTCGGCGAGTGTGACGCCGTCGTAATCGCGTAACCCGCAAGCTTTCTCGGCGTTCAACGCGCCGGTGGACAGCTGGGAGCCGATGCACGCGACGCCGAATCGTGCCCCCTCCTCGTCGGAGAACGCGACGACCGCGACGGGAACCTTCGGCACAAAGCCCCGGTCTCGAACGATGTCGACGGCCGCGAACGCGGACACCACACCGAGTGGCCCATCGAACGCGCCGCCGTCCGGAACCGAATCCAGATGGGACCCGGTCACGAACGCGCCGCTCGGATCGCCGGACCAGCCGGGCGGCATCCACCACGCCCACAGATTGCCGTTTCGGTCCTCCTCGACATCCATGCCGCGCTGAGTGGCGCAGCCGGAGAACCACTCACGCAATGTCAGATCGGCGTCCGACCACGCGTAGCGCCGGTAGCCGCCGGTCGAGGTGTGCCTGCCGACGTCCAGGATCGTCGGCCAGAGGGCATCGAAGCTGCTCATGTCTCGGCTCCCACTCGCTCCGGTCCTCGCTCGTTCCTCGCTGCGATCCTCACTCGCGCTCGCCTTCGGGTGTCACGCGTTCTCCCGCATCGGAATTCGTACACCCCGTTCGTCGGCGATCTTGGTTGCGTGTTCGTAGCCCGCGTCGACGTGGCGGATCACGCCCATGCCCGGATCGTTGGTCAGCACCCGCGCGAGCTTCTGCGCGGCCAGGTCGGTGCCGTCGGCCACGGTCACCTGGCCGGCGTGAATGGAGCGGCCCATCCCGACCCCGCCGCCGTGGTGAATCGACACCCATGTCGCGCCGGATGCCGTGTTGACCAACGCGTTGAGCAGCGGCCAGTCGGCGATCGCATCGGAGCCATCGAGCATCGCCTCGGTCTCCCGGTACGGCGAGGCCACCGAACCCGAATCGAGGTGGTCGCGGCCGATCACGATCGGGGCGGACAGTTCACCGGACGCCACCATCTCATTGAACTTCAGCCCCGCGAGATGGCGTTCGCCGTAGCCGAGCCAGCAGATGCGCGCGGGCAGCCCCTGGAACGCGACCTTTTCGCCTGCCATCTCGATCCACCTGGCGAGGTGCTTGTTGTCGGGGAAGAGTTCGAGGATCGCCC
>JAVXWV010000315.1:0-3893 GCA_032230775.1 Mycobacterium sp.
CGTGCCGCCGTAAATCGTGGTCGCCCGGCTGGCCAGCAGCATCTGTGCCCACTGGCCAGGGAGCTGTCCGGGATCGCCGATTGCGCCGTCGGTGCCGAACGACTCCGTCGCGAACTCCGCGTAGCCCTGGCCGGTCTTCATCGACAGCAGCTTGGAGATCGCCGCGGCAGGCATCGGGTCACCGCCGGCCAGCGTCAGCAGCGTCGAGCGCATGTTGAGCAGCTTGGCGGCGTGGCCCTCGGCGATCAGCCGGCCTGCATGGTTCTGGCCGATCTGGTCGAACTGCCCGTCGCGGATGAACTCAACGAATCCGTTCAGGTTGGCCAGGAACGGCGCCTCGCTGCTGCCGATCGACACCCGCTCGGCCGTCAGCGTGGTGCGGCTGACCTCCCAGCCGCGGTTCACCTCACCGAGCACCAGCTCGTCGGGAACGAACACGTCGTCGATGAAGACGGTGTTGAACATCGCGTTTCCGGTCAGCTCCCGCACCGGCTTCACCTCGACGCCGTCGCTGGCCATATCAAGCAGGAAGTAGGTGATGCCGTTGTGCTTCGGCGCGCTCGGGTCCGTCCTGGCCAGCAGCATGCCCCACTGCGACAGCTGTGCGCCGGTCGTCCAGATCTTCTGGCCGGTGATACGCCAACCACCGTCAACCTTGGTGGCCTTGGTGGTGAGACTCGCCAGGTCTGAGCCGGCGCCCGGCTCGGAAAACAGCTGGCACCAGATCATCTCGCCGCGGAACGTCGGCGGCAGGAAGCGCTGCTTCTGCTCCTCCGTGCCGAACGCGATGACCGACGGAATCAGCCAGGTCGCGATGCCCATCGTCGGGCGACGGACCCGGCCGGTGTTGAACTCCTGGGCGATGATGATCTGCTCGACCGGACTCGATGCGCGGCCCCATGGCTTCGGCAAGTGGGGCGTCACCCAACCGCCCTCGGCGATTGCGACAGTGCGCTCGTCACGCGGAAGCGCTTTGAGGCCTTCGACTTCGGCGCGGATCTCTTCGCGCAACTTCTCGGTCTCCGGGTCGAGGTCGATGTCGATCTTGCGTAATCCGGTGCTGGTCGAGACGTCGACCACCTGCTGCGGGTAGTCGGCGGCGCGGCCGAAACAGGCAGCATTCATGATGGCGCGGCGGTAGTAGACGTTGGTGTCGTGCTCCCAGGTGAAACCGATGCCACCGTGTACCTGGATGCAGTCCTGCGTGCAGTGCAGCGCCGCAGCGGGTGCCAGTGTCGCTGCGACTGCGGCGGCGAATTCGAAAGCGGTTTCCGTGGACGCACTTTCAGCACCGGAATCGCGGTACTCGTCGATTGCGCGGGCGGCGTCCCAAACCGCGGCGGTGGCCCGCTCGGTGTCGGCGATCATCTCGGCGCACTTGTGCTTGATGGCCTGGAACTGGCCGATGGGCCTGCCAAACTGCTCGCGGATCTTGGCGTACGCGGTGGCGGTGTCGGTGCCCCAGCGCGCGACGCCGATGGCCTCGGCGGACAGCAGGGTCGACATCAGCGCCCGCGCCAGCGTGCGGCTGAGCTTGCTGAGGAGACGGTCGTCGCCGACCTCCACGGCGTTGGCGCGCACATGGGCCAGCGGCCGCAGTGGGTCCACGCTCTTGACGGGTTCGATCTCCAGCGCATCGGCGTCGAGCACCACCCACTCCTCGCCGCTGTCGATGGCGACAGGCAGCACCAGCACGGAGGCTTGAGCCGCGGCGGGCACTGCCCTCACCTCGCCGCGGATGACAAGGCCGTCACCGTGGCGGGTGGCGGTCAGCCCGGAGTCGATCGCGTAGGCGGCGATCACCGCACCGGAAGCCAGGTCGTTGAGCAGCTTGGCGTCGGGGTCGTGGGCTGAGATCAGCGCGCTGGCGATCGCCGAAGGGACGAACGGCCCAGGCACCGCGCCGTAGCCGAACTCGGCCAACACGATAGCCAGTTCGAGGATGCCGAAACCTTGTCCACCAACGGACTCCGCCAGGTGCACACCCTGAAGACCCTGCTCGGCGGCGGCCTTCCAGTACGGAGGCGGGTTCGGGATCGGGGTTTCGAGCGCTTCGTGCAGGACGTCCGACGGCGCCACCCGCGCCACCAGGGACCGCACCGAATCGGCCAGGTCGTTGTGCTCAGGAGTGATCGCGATGGGCATAGCTGCACCTCATTGTGGGGTCTTCCCTATTAACCGGTGGGTTGGGAACGAGACTACCTAGTTGACCTTGTTGGCCAACTCCCGCCCATCCCTGAGCCGTAGGCAGTTGTCGACGGCGTGTTCAAGGTAGCGCCGCATCGTGTCGGCGGTGTACCAGGTGACGTGCGGCGTCAGCACGACGTTGTCCAGGCCGAGCAGCGGATTGCCTGCCGGTATCGGTTCGACGACGAAGACGTCCAGCCCCGCCGCGGCTAGCGGCCCGGCGCGCAGCGCGTCGACAAGTGCGTTCTCGTCGACCACGGCGCCGCGTGAGGTGTTGACGAGTACCGCATCGGGTTTCATCCCGGTAAGCGCCGCGCGGTCGAGCATGCCTGCGGTCGCATCGGTCAGCGGCAGGTGCAGCGAGACGATATCGCTGGCGGCGAGCAGGTCGGGCAGCGACCGCCAGCCGGGATGGCCGTCGTCGCGGGTGCTGGTGTGCAACACGTGAGCACCCATGGCCACGACGATTTTCTCGACGCTCTTCGCGATGTTGCCGTAGCCGACCAGCCCGACCGTGCAGCCACCGATGTCGCGCACCGTCTCGCCGAGTGTTGGATCGGACGGCCAGCCCCTGCCCTCGCGCGTCGCCCGGTGCAGCTCCGGCAGCCGTCGTAGCGCCGCCAGCATCAGCAGCACGGTGCCCTCGGCGACCGAGGCTGCATTCGCGCCAGGCATGTTCGCGACCGCGATGCCCAGCCGCGTCGCGGCTTCCACGTCGATGGTGTTCACCCCGGCGCCCATCTTGTGCACGAGCTTGAGTCTGGGCGCCCTCTCCAAATCGAGACCAGAGATGGGCCGCAGCACATGCCAGATCACCTCGGCCTCGGGCAGCTCGCGGTAGAAGGTGTCGTCGTCGTCCTCGGGGCAGTAGCGGATATCAAGCCAATCCGCCTCTGGTGCAAGGAATTCAGTGACCTTCTCACCGGGCACGAAGTGTGCGAGGACCTTCAGCGCCACCGCTTCGCGATCCACTTGGCGATGGTATCGGCCTTCTCGCTGCGGGCGCCCGGTGTGGCGAAGTAGTGGTCGGTGTCCGCCGAGTGCAGAGTCTTGTCGGTGCTGGCAAGCGCATCGTAGATCCGCTGCGCATCGCTGGGGTACACGCCCGTGTCCTGTTCGGCGTTGATAACCAGGGCGGGGCATTCGATCCGGGCCAGGTGCGGTTCGGCCCGGGTCTGCGCATGCCGAAGGCTCCACATTCCCAGCCAGTTGCGCAGAGTGCAGGCGGCGGCGATGCCGTGCGCCGAGCGGTTGGCCTTGGCTGGCTGGCCTGCGTAGCACATGTTGGCGGGGCGTTTAGTCGGTTCGATCGACGGATCAACCATCCGTAGATCCGCCCAGGTGCGCAGCACTGTGAACGGACGATCGGAGAAGCCCGCCGCATGGACGCGCTTGAGCTCGGCCTCGGCCCAGTCGGTGATCCCGTTGTTGCGGGCGATCTGTGCAGTGCGGTAGCGCTCAATGAAATCGGCCGAGTATGGCGGTCCGTTGCTCTCGTCGAACAGGTCGAGTTCGGGATCGGCTGCGATGGCGTCGTTTTCGTCGACGACGGACGCGTCCATCCACGCGGTGAGCACGTCAGGGCGGCCCGGGTGTGCGGCGCTGGCAATGTAGCCGTCGGCGGGCAGCAGGTCGGTCAGGCCCGCCGCAGGCCGCATGCCCTCCAGCGGCGTCACATGTGAGTCGACGGCCTGTGCCTGGTAAGC
>JAVXWV010000376.1:0-2702 GCA_032230775.1 Mycobacterium sp.
GCGCCGCATAATGCTTGCGCTTCGCTTCATCAAACCGCTTCTCGTCCCGGGAAAGTTCGTTCCAGAAGCGGTCGAGATAGATGCGCTCGCGGCCGGCAACCAGGCGCTCCATGTCCCGACCACCGAAGCCAAAGTGCCACATGGCCGGATCCTGTGTGATCTGATCCCAGGGTCCGACTCCGGGCAGCGGCGCGTCGATCGCCACCCATCGGCTCACGCGCTCGGGGTGGCTGGCGGCAACTGCGAAGCCGACCATGATGCCGATGTCGTGCGTCACCGATTCGGCCGTACGCACACCCAGAGCGTCCAGGACGCCCACCACGTCCGAGGCCTGATTCTTCTTGTCGTAGCCGCCATCAGGCTTCGACGAGAGGCCCAACCCACGCAGGTCGGGCACGACAACCATGTGGTCTTCGATGAGTGCGCTCACCAGATGACCCCACATGTCGCCCGTTGTGCCGAAGCCGTGCAGCATGACGACCGCTGGACCATGCCCGCCGACGCGTACGTGGATCTTGGCGCCGTTGGTTTCGATCTCATGCGACTGCATACCGGCCGGGAAGGGGTAGATGCCATCCTGATGTCTGTTGTCGTTCATCGCCTACTCCGGGTTCGAATGGATGGGGGCGCGCGCTCTCCGCACCGCTGGAGTGCGGCGCCGCTCGGGTGTGCAATACATGGATCGTGGGCTCGGTCGGGGGACATCCGCCACGACCGGGTTGCTCTCTGCTGGTAGGCGCCGACTCCTACCGCACTACGATGGCCGAATAGAGTTACGCCAGCCGCTATTTCGTCGCGCCAGGCGCCTGCGTTCTAGGCGCCGACTCAACTTCCGTCGTGCGACCGAGACCGCCTCAGCCACCCTTTGGTCTTCTTCGGCGGTTGGTAGAAGTCTTCGGTCCAGGCGTCCATCATGTCGTCGGCGTCGCCGTGCACAGGACTATTTGTGACCTGCCATCCGAGACTTCCAATTTCTTTGATGCACCACCGTATGAAATTTCCGTCGGCGCCGATCTCGTGTGCAAGGAGAACCCTCTCGTCGGATTCCAGCTTGTCGTTAAACGCGTCGATACTCTTCTTCACCCGCCAGAAGGGAACAGCTTCATCAAATGGCCGACAGAGCTCTAAGAGTTCCTTTCGGGCGCGGTCGAGGAGGGGTGTCGACGTCGTTTCGCCTTCTTCACTGGTCGCGCCGGCCTCCGGCTCACTGTGACTCCCGGCGTTCTCGCCCCTCAGATCTCCTATGACTGGCGCGGCATGCTGCAATCCGGCGACTTGACGACGCTGGCTATCGACGTCCTCCGCTAGCTCGCGGTACTTGACGCGCAATTCATCAAGCTCCGCCGTAGCCGCCTCGGCCCTCTCGCGCCACCATTTGAGGTGATACTCCGCCAGCCTCGCCTCACAGTCAGGGCAAACCGCGACTGGGCGGATCGTCGGGTCTAGCCGGGCCGGCGTCTCAAACGCTGCCCCGCAGAGCGCTCGGTCCTCGCGGCGGTTGAGGTAGTCCTGGTGGTGCACCACCGAAGTGGATGCATCGTGCACGTAGTTGTGGGGTGGTTCCACATAGCGAAAATAGTCGACCATTGCTGATGGTTTTGCGGTTCTGTCAAACGACCTACGGCTCAACGCAACTCGGCCTCTTAATCCGTTGGTCGCGGGTTCGAGCCCCGCCCGCTCCACCAGCAGAAGTCCTGGTCAGACGCAAGGTTGAATTCGCAAAGTTGAATTCGGTCAGTCACCGTCTGCGGCGCACAACAGTGAGTGCGTGACGCGAGGGCCCTCGAAGCGGAATTCGTGCGCGGGACGCCGCAGAGGCTCGATGGTGGCATCCGCGTGCACGATGACTCCGCCACCGGAGGGGATTCCGAGCCCGGTGGCCGCTCCCGCCAGCACATGAATCGTGCGCGACAGCCGCGCCCACTCGGCTCGCTCGTCGTGCGTGTCGATGAGCACGGGGACGAGCTTGAACAGATCGAGCAGCTCGGTCGTGGAGGATTCCGGTGTCTCGACGATTCCATAGCGTCCGAGCTGGACCGCGCCGGCTGAAATGCCCACCAGGACCGCCCCATGAGCGTACCGGTCCAGGATCACATCCTTCATGCCGGTTTTCTCGAACGTGTTCCAGCCGAGACTCACATCGCCGCCCGCGAGGACGATCAACTGGGCACGCTCCAGGAAGGCGCGGTCGTATGTGCGGAACGACGAATCGATCATGCGACGGTCGGTGATTCCAATCGCGTCCATCGCCGCCTCGAAGATCCCGTAGTACTCCGGACGATCCCCATTGGAGGCACCGATGTAGGCCGCGCTGAGTGGTGTGTCCCGAGCCAATCCATCGAGGGCTGCCTCGAGCAGCAGTCGGTCCTGCCGCTTCCAGAACAGCAGCTGACTGTCCGCCAGCAGATAGAGCGGTTGGAGTTGTGACGTCGTCTCAGTCACCGCACACGGTCAGACACCAGCCCGCTCCAGCAATGGAACGGTTCATTGAACCGGAGTGAACTCGAGGTGCAATTCCTTGAGGCGCCTGAACAGAAAGGTGCGGTCCCATTTGAGCCGACGATCGCCTGCCGGGCCGTGCTCGGCCTCTGAAAGCCGAATGTCGGCCATCCGGTCAAGGATTCGTTCCAAGCTCACCCGCACTTCGGCGCGTGCAATCGGGGCGCCCGGACACGTGTGAATACCACGGCCGAATGCCATGT
>JAVXWV010000412.1:0-2575 GCA_032230775.1 Mycobacterium sp.
GCGGTGCGCTTGGTGCGGGTGAAGACCATCGTCGCGCCGCGGCCGTTGGCCTGCAGCACCCGGCTGACCAGCTCCACCTTGTCCAGCGCGTGGGCGCGGTAGACAAACTGCTCGGTGGTGGCGTGCACCGCCGATGAGCTCGGCGCCTCGGCCCGGATATGGGTGGGCTGGTTCATGAACGTGCGGGCCAGCGTGATGATCGGGTCGGGCATCGTCGCCGAGAACAGCATTGCCTGCCGTGTTTCGGGAATCTGGCGCAGGATGCGCTCGATATCGGGAAGGAAGCCGAGGTCGAGCATTTCGTCGGCCTCGTCGAGCACGAGCATCGACAGCCCGCCGAGCCGCAGGTGGCCCTGCTGGGCCAGGTCGAGCAGGCGGCCCGGGGTGCCGACGACGACGTCGACACCCTTCTGCAACGCCTCGATCTGCGGCTCGTAGGGCCTGCCGCCGTAGATGGACGTGACAGTCAGCTTGCGATCGCCGGCAGACAGATGCTTGGCCGCCGCCGCTAGGTCACTGGACACCTGTAGGCACAGCTCGCGGGTCGGGACGACGACGAGCGCCCGCGGGATCCCGCTGAGCTCACGCTCGGGGTCGGTGGTGATTCGCTGCAGCATCGGCACGCCGAACGCATAGGTCTTGCCCATGCCGGTGCGTGCCTGCCCGATCAGGTCGTCGCCTGCCAGCGCGAGCGGCAACGTCAGTTCTTGGATAGCAAACGGATGAGTGATGTCTTGCTCGCCCAGTGCACGGACGATTTCGTCGCGAACTCCGAGTTCAGCAAATGTTGAGTTGAGATGCGTCATACGCGGGCCGGATAGCCTTTCAATTGTCAATCCTCATGGCGTCAACGCGCGCACGAGTGTGACGAAAAGCGTCGCGGGGCCCTGCGCTGAGGTAGGCGAGCCGGCTGCGTGCACGCACATTTCTTTAGGTAGCGGCGGTTTCGTATCAGCTTCTTCGATGCCACTGCCTAGCGCCATGATAGCCGACGGGGTTTGCCCGGCGGCCGATCCGCCCAGCCGATAACGCCAGCCGTCTAGAGTTGGGCCATGAATTCGACGCCGCCCGCGCCATCTCCCGAGCAGACCACTTCGGGCGTGTCGACCGACCATCACGGCGTCAACGAGCTGTTCGCTCTGCTGGCCTACGGCGAGGTCGCGGCGTTCTACCGGCTCACCGAGGAAGCGCGGATGGCGCCCAACCTACGAGGCCGAATCAACATGGCCAGCATGGCCGCCGCGGAGATGAACCACTACGAGATGCTCCGGGATGCGTTGGAGCGCAGGGGTGTTGACGTAGTGCCCGCGATGACGAAGTACGCGTCGGCGCTGGAGAACTACCACCGGCTGACCACACCGAGCACATGGCTGGAAGCATTGGTGAAGACCTACGTCGGTGACGCGCTTGCGGCCGACTTCTATCTGGAGATCGCCGACTCGCTGCCCGACGAGGTCGCCGACGTCGTGCGTGCGGTGCTGGCCGAAACCGGGCACTCACAGTTCGTGGTGGCCGAGGTGCAGGCCGCGGTGACGGCGAGCGACAAGCAGCGCCATCGGCTTGCGCTGTGGTCGCGACGGCTGCTCGGCGAGGCCATCACTCAGGCCCAGTACGTGCTCGCCGACCACGACGAGCTGGTCGACCTCGTGATGAGCAGCGGCGAGGGCCTCACCCAGATGACCGAGTTCTTCGACCGGCTGCAGCACACGCACAGCACCCGCATGCACGAGCTGGGCCTGGCCTGACTTACTTGGTGCAGTTCGCGATCATCGTGTTGTTGTTCTGCACGGCGACCGCGGCGCCAGCCGCGTCGGTGATGCTGCAGTTCAGCTGACCCATCACGCTCGTCGCGGTGACCGAGCTGAGCGTCACACCGGGGTTGAGCACGACGGTCTTGGCCCACGGCAGCGCGACGTTCACGTCGGTCTGCAGCGCTCCTTGCGCATCGGTGTAGATCACCGTCACCAGGTCGATGAGATTGCGGCTGCCGGTCACCCGGTAGGTGATCGTGCTCGGCGCGGGCGCGGGAGCCGCAACGGTCGGCGCGGCGGTGGGCGGGGCGCTCGCCGTCGGCGTCACGGTGGTCACCGTTTCCGGCGTCAGCGGCGCTGCCGGCGGGGGCGCCGACGGCGTGGTGGCCGCAGGCCGTGCCGTGGTGGGGGCGGGCTGGCTCGTCGTCACCGGGGGAGCGACCGTGGTCGACACAGACCCGCTGTCGCCGCCTCCGAGGATGACCACGGTGCAGATCACCGCGACGAGCAGAATCGCGCCTGCCACGCCGGCGACCCAGATCCACCGTCGATCGATCGGCTCGTAGTCCTCGTAGTCCTCGTACTCTTCGTAGTCCTCGAGGCCAGCCTCGAGACCAGCCTCGAGACCAGCCCTGAGACCGTCGTATTCGCCGTGTCGCTCGCGGTCGAGGTCGACCGTTTCGCCGCCGTCGCCCCCATGGCTGGGAATCCGTTCGGTCGGGCTCAAGGAATACGGTGAATTCGCGGTATATGACCTGTTCATGCAGCTAATCCCGATCGTTTCGACTGATGCCGGGCCTGATGCTATCGGGGCAGGTGTGACG
>JAVXWV010000431.1:0-10397 GCA_032230775.1 Mycobacterium sp.
CCCGAGCCCTCGACCATCCGTCGCAGCGGCGAACCGGCCTGCAGAAGGTGGTCCTGGCCGACCACCTCGTCGAGCGTGGCCGGCCGCATCTTCACCGCCAGCGGAGCCGATGCGCCGACGGGTCCGCTGGCGGTCACACTTGGCTCGCCGCGGATGTCAAACAGACCGTCGGACACGCTCTCTGCTTACCACGTGGTTACGACGGCTGAGCAGTGACGAAGTCGATCAGTTCCTCGACGCGGCCGATGAGCGCAGGCTCGAGATCGTTCCAGTCCCGCACCCGGCCGCGAATCCGCTGCCATGCCCTTGCGGTATCGGCCTGCTGGGTGTGTGGCCAGCCAAGGGCCCGGCACACGCCATGCTTCCAGTCCTCGCCGCGTGGCACCACCGGCCACGACGAGATGCCCAGCCGGCCCGGCTTGACCGCCTGCCAGATGTCGATGAACGGATGGCCGACCACCAGTGTGTGCACGCCGCCTGGGCCACGGCGGACAGCTTCAGCGATGCGAGCCTCTTTCGACCCGGCCACGAGGTGGTCGACGAGGACGCCGAGCCGGCGGCCAGGACCGGGCTGAAACTCCTCGACGATGCCGACGAGATCGTCTACGCCGCCGAGGTATTCGACCACCACGCCCTCGACGCGCAGGTCGTCGCCCCACACCTGTTCGACCAGTTCGGCGTCGTGTCGGCCCTCGACGTAGATCCGGCTGGCCAGTGCCACCCTGGCCTTCGCCCCTACCGCCAACGAACCGGACGCGGTGCGCACCTTGGACATCGGCGCTGTCCGTCGCGGGGTGGTGAGGATCACAGGCTTGCCGTCGATCAGATAGCCGGGTCCGATCGGGAACGGTTTCCTGCGGCCGCGCCGGTCCTCGAGCTCCATCCGGTCGTATTCGATGCGCACCACTGCGCCGACGTAGCCGGTCTGGGCGTCCTCGACGACCATGCCGAGTTCCACCGGCTGCTCGGTCGAGCGGGGTTTTCTGTGCGGGTTGTTGGCGAGGATATCGGTGCCATAGCGATCAGCCACCGCGTGATCGTAGGGTCACACCCGTGCTGCTCAACCGCGACACGGCCGAGGGAATCGCAAACGGAACCATCACACTTGTGCTGCGCCGGTGGGACGCGCCGAGGGCCAAACCGGGCGGCACCCAGCGCACCGTGGCGGGCACCGTTCGCGTCGACGACGTCGCCGAGTATCCGGGCGCGTACCGGGTGACCATGGCACAGGCGCGCGCCGCGGGCTATCCGGACGCCAAGACGGCGCAGAAGGAACTTGACCGCCGCCCGGCCAAACACACGTATCTGATCTCGGTGTCATACCTGGCGCCCGACGAGCGACCAGAACTGGCCGCCGACGACCGGCTCGCGGCTGCCGATGTCGACGCGATCACCGCCCGACTGGACCGCTGGGATGCGGCGGTCGAAATCCCTTGGACGCGAGAGTATCTGGAGATGATCGGCGCCAACGAAACGGTGCGGGCGCCGGATCTGGCCGCCCGCGTCGGGCTCGAGGTGCCGCGGTTCAAGCGCCGGGTGCGCCAGCTGAAGGGACTCGGCCTGACGATTAGCCTCGACGTCGGTTATCGGCTGTCCCCACGTGGACGGGCGTACCTACGGGTTAGCCGCCCTTAGAACCAGAAGGTCTCCTGCTCGATTCCCAGCCGGGCCTTGGCGTAGCGCTTGGTCGCCGCCTGCGAGAAGTAAATATGCTGGTCGACGGCGTGTATATCGCGGAGGCACCGCTGCAAGGGATGCTCAGGACGCAGCGCCGACATGCCGCCGAAACCCATTGCGGTGCCGACCGTGTCGACCGCTACTCGCATCGCATGCTGATTGGCAAGCAGGAATCTCGCCCGTTGTTCGTGGGAGGGCACATCACCCGCTAGCGCGCTGTCCCACATCGCGCCGAGCGCGTCGAAGACGAAGGCCCGCGCGGCCTGCAGCGCGCCCTCCGAGTCTGCGATCGCGACCTGGACGTCGTCGTCGTGACCGATTGGGTTCGGCCCTGGCGGACGCACCTTCGTGCTCGCAATAGCGACCAACTCGTCGATCGCCCGTCGGGCTACACCCAACGGGAATCCGGCCACCGTCACTCCAACCAGAGTGAAGAACGGAAGCCGCCACAAGGGGCCGTCATGCCGGGCAGGCTCGAACATCGGTGACATCGTCCGTTCGGCGGGCACCCACAGACCATCCACTGTGACATCATGACTTCCGGTGCCGCGCAGTCCAATTGCGTCCCACGTGTCGAGCACCGTCAAATCGGACGCCGCCGTCACCGCGAACCGCCAGTCCGGACCGCGTCCGGGAACCCTGCGCGGACCGTCGGCGTCCATCACTAGCGCGCCACCCATGACCAGCTCGGCGTGCGCACACCCGCTGCTGAACGACCACTGACCGGCGAGTCGGAATCGGTCGTTCCCAGCTGCGACTAGCCGGCCGGTCGGGGCGAACACGGCGGCACCGACAGGGGCCGACTGACCGATGAGCAGTGACTCGGCAACCGCCGGATCCAGCCAAGCGAGAAATGCGGTCGAGTTGCCGATGAGCACCGTCCAGCCCGCGGATCCGTCGGCGCGACTCACCTCCTCGACGACGTCGACGATCTCCGTGGCGGGCAGTTCCGCGCCACCCAGCGACCTCGGCGTAGCGAGACCGAACATGCCCGTGTCGCGAAGCCTGGCGACGATGTCCGCCGGCATTGTGCGCAACCGCTCACCCTCGCCCGCACGGGCGCTGAGCTCGGCGGCGAGCGCCCTGGCTGCCGAGAGTGCCGACTGATCGGATTCGATGGTTGCTGGACCGATGGACATGATGAAATCCTTCATTCGCATTGCACCAAACTATTCGATATAGGACCATATACTCAATGTCTGAGGCCGTCAAACACCCACGCCAGTACGACGCGTCCCGTCGCCGCGAGCGAGCGGGCGAGACGCGCGGCCGCATCCTGGCGAGTGCATTGCGCCTCTTCCTCGACAAGGGTTACGCCGGTGCCGCGATGCCCGATATCGCGCGCGCCGCCGGGGTATCGGTGCCGACCATCTACAAGGCCTTTCCGAACAAAGCGAGGCTGTTGAAGGCCACGTTCGATGTTTCGGTCGCGGGCGACGACGATGCCACACCGATGGCGGAGCGGGACGTGATCACCGCGATCCGGGCCGAGCCGGATGCGGCAAAGAAAATCACCATGTATGCCGCGCATTTGGCCGATACCGCGCCACGGACCGTTCCGCTACAGCTCGTCGCACGGGCGGCGGCGGGAGTCGACGACGCTGCGGCCGAGGTCTGGGCGCAGATGCGTCAGGAGATGCTGACCGCGATGACATATTTCACCGCCGACCTAGAGGCCACTGGACAGCTGCGCACCGGCGCATCGACCGACGAGGCCCGAGATGTCTTGTGGGCCTACCACTCTCCCGAGATTTATGAACTGCTAGTGCTCGAGCGCGGATGGTCGACCGAGCAATACGGTCGTTTCGTCGGCGAGGCGATGATCGGCGCCGTGCTCGACGCAGAGTAGCGTCCTGCGACTGTGCAACTTGCTCTGACCCCCGACGGCCGATGGGATTTCGCAACGGTCGATCTGGTTTCGGCGGCGAGCGCTGCCGGCTTCACCGCGGTTGGGGTCACCGCCGACCGGGTGGACGCCGCCACCGTGGAGGCCTACGCCGCGGCTGGGGTTCGCTGCCACGAGTTGCTCGCCCTTGTCGTCAGCGAGGACGAATCAGCCACAATGGCAAGCGCCGAAGTGCTGGCTGACCGAGCGCAGACGATCGGTGCGGAGTGGGTGCTGACCGTCTTCACTGCGAAGGTGCCACCGCAGCGCATTCACCGCTGCGCCAAGCTGTTTGACGGTGCAGGCACAGGCATGGCGGTGGAATACACACCCCTGGGCGCGATTTCGTCGATCCGCGATGGCATGGACGCCGTGCGGGCCGCGAGCCGCGGCGGGCGGGCCGGCCTGATGATCGACTCCTGGCACTTCGGCTTCAGCGACGACACATGGGAAGACCTGGCAGCGGTACCCGTCGACGACATCGCCTATCTGCAGTTCACGGATGCGCGGGAGCCCGAGTATCGCGACCGCATGATCCGCGAAAGCCTGCACCGCCGCGCCCTGCCGGGCGAGGGAATTCTTGAGCTCGACCGCTTCGCCACAACTCTGCGCGAAATGGGCTACGACCGAATCGTCAGCGTCGAGGTGCTCGGCGCGGACCTTCGCGAGCTGCCCGTCGACGTGCTCGCCGGACGGCTTTACGCTGCGACCGCTCCGTATCGGATGTGACGGTCGGTCGGCAGCCGCGAGCGTGCGCGTTTGCACGAAAATCATCGGTGTCGCGTGCAAACACGCACGGTCGCGGTAGTTAAGCCGGGCTGCTGACCACGGCGAGCTTGGCCGGGTCCGAAGTGATTTCGTCGATGATGAGGTGGATGAATCGCATCTTGTCCAGTACGGGGGCGGGCAGCACGAACGGGTAGAGGTCTTCCTTGCCCATCGAGCGGTTCACCATGTTCAACGCCCATGCCAGCGGCAGCCACATCTCGATGATCGTGTCAAACCCGCTGGGCCCCAGCGCCCGTCGTTCGAAGGTGGCGGCCGCCGGGGCGAATCCGAATGCCGCTGCGGTGTCCAGAGCGTCGCGGATGTGCAGGTAGTGCGCGAACGTTTCGGCCCAATCCTCCGCCGGATGCATGCTCGCGTACGAGGAGACGTGGGTCTTCTCCCAGTCGGGCGGCGGACCTTGGTTGTAGTGGCGATCCAGCGCGGCCTGGTAGTCGGCGTAGGGTTCGCCGAACAAGTCGCGGAATCGCTGCACGTATGCCTGCGACGGTTCGACCAGCCGGTAGAAGTAGTAATGCCCGATCTCGTGGCGGAAGTGGCCAAGCAGCGTGCGGTACGGCTCGTCCATCGCCACCCGCAGCTGCTCTCGGTGTACATCGTCACCCTCGGCGAGGTCAAGCGTGATCACCCCGTTGTGATGGCCGGTGAACACCTTCTCGGATTCACTGGACAGCAGGTCGAACGCCAGGCCGTACCGATGGTCCTCGTCTCGGCCCACGATCGGCAACTTCAGCTCGTACAGTTCGAAGATCAGCCTGCGCTTGGCCTTCTCGGCGGCCGCGAATGCGGCCATCGCCTTGGTATCGCCTTCGTTGGGGCGGGTCCGGGTCAGCGCGCACGACCTGCACAGCAGCGTGCCGACGGGCCCCTTCTCGACCAGCCAATTGCATTCGGCGAGATGCAGATTCGCGCAGAGCCGGTATTCGCTGGAGTCGACGGCGCCGCCGTGCTCGCTGTCGGCCCCCGACGCGATGACCAGCAGAGCCATGTCGTCGAGTGAAAAACCCAGGCGGCTTCCGCACGACAGACACAGCGAGTTCTCGAACGCCAAGCGTTGACCACAGTTGGGACAGTTGAAGTCACGCATGCACGACACCGCCTTCGAACGGTTCCACATCCACCGCGACCTCGATCACACTCTTCTTCGACTCCGTGTAGATAATGCCGCGCAGCGGAGGCACGTCCGCGTAGTCGCGGCCCCAGCCGACGATGATGTAGCGCTCGTCGACCATCTTGTCGTTGGTCGGGTCAAACCCCAGCCATTGGTTCTGCGGGGTCCAGACCGCAGGCCAAGCGTGGGTCGCGTCGATGCCGATCATCCGTTCCTTTCCCGGCGGCGGGTCGGTCGCCAGGTATCCCGACACGTAGCTCGCGGCCAGCCCGTTGGCACGCAAACAGGCGATGGCCAGCCGCGCGAAGTCCTGACATACCCCTTCCCGCGCCGCCAAAACCTCACTGACCTGAGTGGATACCGTGGTCGACCCGGACCGGTAGGTGAAGTCGGAGTAGATCCGCGACGCCAGGTCGCGGAGCACCTCGATCAGCGGCCGGCCGGGCTCGAAACTTGGCGCAGCGTAGGCACGTAGCTCGTCGGTGATCTCGGGCGGTTGCAGGTCCAGGGTGAACTCGGTTGCCAGGGCGCCCTCGAGACCGACGGGCCGCGCGATCTCCCATGGCGCCCGCGCCGACCCCCCGCCGTAGAGCTCCGGCGGTAGTGGATCCACCTCGACCACCGACCGGCTGGTGATGCTCAACGTCTGATGGCGTTCGATGACATGGAAATACGAGCTGAGGTTGCCGTACGCGTCGCGACTGGTGGAGCTGTCGGCCGCCTCGGGCTCGATGATCAGCTCGTGCGACAGACAACGCTGCCGAGCCGAATCGCGCGGGGTGAGAAACCCGCGCCCATACGAACTGGTGACGACGTTGGAGTAGCGGTACACCGTGCGGTGCGTGATCTGGTAGCACCGGCTCGATGGCGGGTCGATCCCCTGGTCGCTCCGCTCTTGCCCGCCGGAAGCCGTCGGACCGTCCGGGAAGGCCGTCACGGCATCACCCGGCGTTCGTCTGGGCCCCAGAGCGGCTGCATGTCACCCGGCAGAGAAAGGTGGGTCGCGGTGATGAGCCCGGACAGTTCACGCAGGTCGCGGTGCATTCCGTCCAGCAAATCGGCAAGTTCGGCCCGGATGCCTTCGGGGGTGACATCCTCCAGGTCGGCCGGATCGAGTCTGCGCAGCCGAGTGGCGATCTCTTCGACCAGCCGCTCGGGCCGTGACGAACCCGACGACCCCGGCAGTGCCTTGAGGTCTGCCCGCAGCCGCTCGAGTTGGAAAACCAGCGACCGTGGGTTCTCGGCGTCGAACAACACCAACTCGGCCACGGCAGCAACACTAACCGTGCCCGGGTTGCGGCGCCGATAGATGACGGACGACTCGCAAGCCATCAGTGTGGACTCGGTAATGGTTTGCTCAGCCCCGGCGCTTCGGACCTTCGTCATAGTGGCGCGCAGCAGTGCTGTCAGCCCGAGGCCGCGTTCGATCCGTTTGCCGATGTCCATCATCGTCCAGCCGACGTCCCGCACCATCGATTCGGCGGCCACACCGGACAGCGCGAGCATGCCCGCCAGCGTCAGGTTGTTCGTCGACGCCAGGAAAGCATCGCCCTCGGCTTGCGATTCTGGCTGATCCGAAGCTCGATGCAGCACCGCACGCTCGACCGCCGCCAGCACCATCCATGTGTCGTTGGACATCTGGTCACGCACCGCACGGGCGGCCAAGCTCACGCGCTCGACCGACTGCGCCAGCGAACCGGGACGATGCCGGTCAGCGGTCAACGACCACAGCGTGCTCTGGGCGGTCGCGACGATCTCGGCGTAGTCGCCGCCTGCACCGGTATTGGTCCCGGTGATCTGACCGAGCGCCGTGAGCAGCACTGGCACGCACTCACTGCCGGCCATCTCGCGGCGGTAACGGTATTCGTGATAGCGCTCGCGGGTGACGGTGAGCAGCCGGGCCATATTTTCGGCCCGTTCGGCGTACCGGCCCATCCAGAAGAGGTCGGACAACACACGCGGCGAGCTGATCGCCCTGGTCGGGCTTGGCGTCATCGCGGGCAGCTCGACCGCGCTCGGAATACGCTCTGCCGTGACACGCGTCGGCGTGCGCACCCAGATATCCTTGGCTGCAACGGTATTCAATCGGTAAGCGGCATTGCCAGGGGCCAGTAGGTAACCCAGCCCGCCGATCATCGGCGCGTAGCCGCTGCGCTGCGAGACCGTGAACAACCGCATACCGACGCTGGCAGAGGACATCCCGCCCGGGTAGTAGTCGGTCGGCGCCGACGAGAACCGCGGGAGTTCCTGGCCCACCCACTGCCAAGGGGTGGCCTCGATTCGCGTGCCGAGCGACTTGCACTGCGCCAACGACAACGCAGGCCCGACGATCGGTTCGCCGCCCGTCACCGGCTTGATCAGCAGTGACGACAAGTTGGTCAGCAGGTGCGAGCGCTCAGTGTTGATGCCGCCCCAGTACACCGGCGCCGTCGGCAGCAGCGGTGTCTCACCAAGCAGCCGCTCGGCCAGCTCGGGCAGAAAGCGAAGCAGCCCAGGGCTTTCCAGGATGCCGCTGCCCAACGTGTTGACGACCGTCACCGCGCCACGGCGCAACACCTCCACCAAACCGACCACGCCGAGCCGGGAATCGGCGCGCAGATCCAGCGGGTCGGCATATTCGGAATCGACGCGCCGCAGCACCACGTCTACCCGCTTGAGCGTGCCCATCGACCGCATCCACAGCTTGCCGTCGCGCACCACCAGATCGGCGCTTTCCACCATCGGAAAGCCCAGCACGCTGGCCAGGTAGGCCTGGTCGAACGCGGTCTCGGAGTGGATGCCCGGGCTGAGGACCACGACCACGGGCTCCTCGGCCGACTCGGGGGCGGCGTCGATCAGCGCCAGCCGCAGCGCCTGCGCCCACGGCGAGGCAGGCCGTGGCCCGATCCGCTCGTACAGTTCGGGGATGGCGTGCGCGACCACTCGCCGGTCGGCCAGCGCATAGCCGGCCCCCGACGGCGCTTGGGTCCAGTCGGCGTTCACCCGGAAGCCGCCGTCGGCGGCGCGGCTGATGTCACACCCGTGCAGGAACAGCTGGTGCCTGCCGGGCACCACGATGCCCCGTGCGGCCCTGACATAACCCGGATGCGCGAACAGCAGCTGGGGCGGCAGCACCCCGCTGGTAATCGCATGACGCGGCCCGTACAAATCGGTCAGCACGGCGTCGAGCAGTCGGGAGCGTTGCACCAGACCGGATTCCAGGGTGTCCCAGTCCGACGCGGAAAGCACTAGCGGCAACGCGTCGAGGTGCCACGGACCCGGCTCCAAGGTGCCGTTGCCGTTTGTGATCGCATCGCCGTGCCCGTCGACCTGGATGTAGGTGATGCCGTCGTTGTCGACAAGGCTCCGGACGATCGACCGCAGCTGATCCAGTCCGTCGCGCCCCCGCTCACCCACGCATTCGGCGAGCTCCATCCAAGCGGGACGCACATTGCCTGCCGCGTCGACGAATTCGTCGTATCCGGTGCTTTCGCCGGGGCGGACATCGAACAGCGCCTGCTGTGCCCTGGCGGTGCGGTACCGGGCCAGCAGGTTGTCGATGTCGGGCGGATTCGCTGCGGGAAGGACCATCACTGCAAAACGGTACGCACTCGCCGAAGATCCAAGATGCCCGGCGCGCCTACATCGGTGGATTGGCGGGCCTGCTTCTCGCGGATGTCCGACATGTCCACCTTTCCGGGGGTGAATCCCGTCGCCTCGAAACGGCGGCCCCGCCGGGACTCGGCCTCCACCGCGTTGACCGGTGGGTTGTCGTAGGCACGACCGCCAGGGTGCGATACGTGGTAGGTACAGCCGCCGCGCGACATACCGGTCACGCTGTCGACGAGCTCGAACCGCAGCGGCCCGTCGACGGTGATGGTCGGGTGCAGCGCGCTTGGCGGTTGCCAGGCCCTGAAGCGCACGCCCGCCACTTGGACGTCGGGGTTGTCGGTGGCCAGCAACGGGACCGGATAGCCGTTGGCGGTGACGACGTAGCGATGCCGGTCCGCGCCGACCAGCCGGACCTGGATGCGTTCCACCGACGAGTCGACGTAGCGGGCGGTGCCACCTGCGGTGGATTCCTCCCCGAGGGTGTTCCAGGGCTCGATCGCGCCGCGCAACTCGATCTCCACCCCGTCGAAGACCGCCGTGCCGATGCGCGGGAACCGGAACTCGGTGAACGGGTCCAGCCAGCTGGTGTCGAAGTTGATACCGTGGGCGCGAAGATCGGCGGCGACGTCAGAGATATCCTGAATCAGGAAGTGCGGCAACAGATATCGGCCATGCAAGTTGGCGCCGTGGCGGATCAGCGGAGCGCGCAGCGGCTCATCCCAGAACCAGGACACGAGGGCGCGCACGAGAAGCGACTGAACCATCGCCATCTGGTAGTGCGGTGGCATCTCGAAGCCGCGCAGCTCCAACAGGCCCAGCCGGCCGCGGGCGCTGTCCGGGCTGTAGAGCTTGTCAATGCAGAACTCAGCGCGATGCGTGTTGCCGGTGATGTCGGTGAGCAGGTGGCGCAGCGCGCGGTCGGTGACCCATGGCTTGGCAATGCCCTTTCGGGCGCCGTCACCACCCGAGAGCCGCGCGATTTCGGCGAACGCGATCTCGAGTTCATAGAGCGCGTCGGCGCTGCCCTCGTCGACGCGTGGCGCCTGCGAGGTGGTGCCGACGAATCGCCCGGCGAACAGGTACGACAGCGACGGGTGGCGTTGCCAATAGGTCAGCAGGGACACCAGCAAGTCGGGGCGACGCAGCAGCGGAGAATCGGCAGGCGTGACGCCGCCCAGCGTGATGTGGTTACCGCCACCGGTGCCGCCGTGGGTGCCGTCGAAGTCAAAAGCCTCGGTGCTCAGGCGCGCGAGCCGGGCCTGCTCGTAGAGGGTTTCCAGCTGGGCCTTCTGCGCGGCGAAACTGGGCGTCGGCGCGACGTTGACCTCGATGACGCCGGGGTCGGGG